>JAFBAJ010000684.1 GCA_019247865.1 Acidobacteriota bacterium | reverse complement strand
CGTATTCCTCCGGCACGCCCGCCGCGTCGTTCTCAGAGAGGCGCGCCATCGGAATCGGCCCCGGCGTTTCGTCGAGCTGCGAGATGCGCGGCTCAAGCGTCAAGAGGTTCAGGCTGTCGACGCCCGTGCGCGAGCGATTGAAGAGGTCGAAGCGGTTGGTGTTAAAGAGCCTGATGGGTTGCCCTGCGGGCTCGTTGCCCGCGAGGACGTAAGGCAGCGAAAGGTCGTTCGGCGGAACCGTGTTGATGTTGAAACGCACTTTGAAGGCCGCGCCCGCTTCGCCCACACCGGCCGTATGCTTCAGCGCGAACGGCTTCGTGACCTGCAGGCGATAGGCACGCAGACGCCAGAGGAAGATCGCCAGGTTCGGCAGGTTGTAGCGAATGTTGCCCATCGCGGGCGGCCTCACGTCGGCCACGTGCGCGAACGGGTCGAAGGGCGTGCCGAGCAGTTCGAGCAGCGCAGGGTCGCGCAGGGTCATCGTCCCGCCGCGAATCGCCGTCTGTCGTTTGACGCTCGGCAGGCTGTAGGGCGGCGTGCCGCCTTCGTCCGGCCGCTGATGATTGAGGTGCTGGTTCCAGACCATGTTCTCGCGCAGCTCGACCGCGTGCACGCCCCACTCCGTGAGGTTGTAGGTCAGCAGCTCGACCGCGCCGAGCGTGCCCTTGCGCCGCCGGAGCGCGATGGTGTCGGCCACGTCCGCGCGCAGCGTCCACTCTTCGCCCGACAGATGAGACACGCCGAGCAGGTCGCCGATGTACGGGATGACCCACGCGTCGCAGGTCTCTATGAAGAGGTCGTGATAGAGCGATTCGATATTTTCGTGAATCGCGCCGAAGACCTCTTCGACCAGCGCCAGATAATCGCGGAGCTGGTAATTGGTCGCGGTCTCTCCGGTCTTCGTGCGATAGACTTCGGACAGTTGCCCGTCCTTGAGACGATAGATCTCAGGCAGCCGTTCGTAGAGCGTGACGCGTTTGCGGTTCATCAAGCTAACTCACCTCCGCGCTCTGCGCCTCGACGATGAAAGACAAAGTCAGGTGCGGCTGGTAGAGACTCAGGATTTGTGCCTCCGTGTCGCAGGCCACCTTGTCGTGAAAGCTCTGCGCGAAAATCGCCAGATTGATGGAGGCCGGGTCGTCCGCTTCCGAGAGCTTCTGGAAAGCTGTGACCTTCGCCCAGACGACGCCCGTGACCTGCTGGATCAAGCCTTCGACGGCGGTCGCGTACTCGCTCTGTCCGAAGCGGCGGCGGCGCAGGCTAAAGAGCCCGGTCTGATCTTCCAGACCGGCGCTCGCGCCCGTCGTCACGCCGAGCACTCTTTCGATCTCCGGTTGCAGGATGTCTGCGCGGAAGGTCGGGTCGATTGCGACCTGCACGTTGAGGCTGACGTAGAGACGCCTGCCCGGCGCGGCGATGACTGGAAAGCGTTGCGGGCCGCGCCCGCGATTGAAGCTGCTCAGGGTGTCCTGCACGGCCTGGATTTCGAGCGCGCGTCCGGTCTCCATCAAAACCGTGATGACGACGGCCGGAAGATTGTCCGCGAGCTGCCACGCGGCCGAGGCGCGCGCCACGCCGGGAATCGCCGAGGCTTCCATTTCGTAATCCTGCAAACTGACGAGGCGATCCAGGCTCTGTATCTTGCCGGGCGCTGCGCGGCGCGCGTTGTCGCCAGCCTCCGGCTCCGCGCCGCCCGAAGCCAGGTCCGGCAACTGCACTTTGTCGAGCCCGGTCAGGCGCGCTCCCGCCTGCACCTTCGCGTCCGCCTGCAGGTTGCCGAAAGCCCCCGTGCCCGTGCGAAAGATGGCCGAGACGTTCTTGATCCCGGTCGGCAGCCGCGCGCCAGTCTTGCCGTCGCCGAACTGCACCCAACTGTTGCCGTCCGAGTCTTCGCGCACGATGTAAATCTCTTCATCTCCCTGACGGCCGAAGAGCGTCGAGACACGCTGCCACAAACGCCCGTTGACGTAGACATCAAGTTCCGGAGTTTCGGGCGGCGTGTTGGCGGAAGAGATGAGATAGGTCAGCGGCGTCTTGGGAATTTTGAAAGTCTGAAAGACCTGCGTCGTGTCGCCGTTGCCGAGCACGGTTTCGGGCTGCGTCTTGCCTTCGGTCGCGGGCGCAAGATTGCCGTAGACGGTGACAACCGGCGTTGCGTCCGCAGGGAAGCTTGAATAGCTGACACTCTGTGAGAGCGTGATGAGCTGCAACTGCTGCGCGAGCGGCGCGGCGGTCGCGGCGGTCGGGACTCCTGTGACCGTCAGGACCTGCGCCGGCGCGTCCGCGTAGTCGAGCATGAGCTGTCTTTGCGCGAGCGTTCCGACCTCCGCATCCGTGCCGTAGAAGGCCAGCACGTTGCCCGTCGCGGCGGTCGTCTCCTGCGGCATGGCCGTGAGCGTGAGCGCGGGGCTTGTCACCTCGTGCAGCGAGATCGTGCGAATGTCCGCGTAGCCGTAATCGCCGACGGAAGTGTCGAGCGCGCTGTCGAGCGTGACGAGGCTCGTCATCGCCGTCAGCTGTCCCCACGTCGCGGAGATGGATCTGACTTTGCTGATCTTGCGCACCAGCGTGAACTCGCTCGTGCTGGTCGTGTTCTCCGCTTTGGAGAAGGTGCCCTGCACGATGAACGGCACGCCCGTCGGCAAGTCCTGCACCTCCGCATCCAGCGGGAACTCCTGCTTGCCGAGACTCGGCGAGACGGTCCGCACGGTCTTGAGCGCGCCGTAGACGGCGTCGTAGAAATCCTGCAGCGCCTTGCCCCAATCGTATCCGATGCCGCCGAAGATGCCCCCCTGATAGCCGTACTGGTAGTAAGCAATCGGACTGCCCTGATAAATGTATTGCGAGGAGGACGAAGAAGAGGTGCTGTTGGTCGTGCCGGTCAGCGAGCGATAGAAGGAGACGTTCGATTGGTCGAGCTCGGTGGTGACGGTCGTGGTCGACTTGCCGCCGGAGCCGGGCGTGGTCGTCGCGGTGGACTTGGGCGGGTTCGGCGTCTTGACGATGGTTTGCGGGCCGTTGAAGCCGAAGTGATGAAAGGAGCGTCCGAGCTGAAAGGCCGCGACCTGCGCGGAACCGTTTGTGCGCTGCAAAGCTCCTTTGATCTTGATGAGGCTCATGCCGTGCAGGTTTCGCACAGAATCAACGAGCACGATCTCCGCCTGCGCGAGTTTGGTCGGCAGGCCGCCAGCAGAAGTCTCCACGTCGCCCAGCAGCAGGCGGTCGCCCTTCTTGAGCGTCACGGGCGAGAGGAACTGGTTCGGGCTCGTGATGCAAAACTCGGTCGTCGCGCCGGTCACCTGCGCCGGTTGAAACGGGCGATAGAGATTGAAGCGGCTCAGCCACGGATAGGCCACGAGCTCCGCGTTCGTCTCGAACTCCGAAGGCTGTGCGTGCGCTTCGAGCTGCGCTTTGACGGGAAAGTTCGCGGGCACTGTGACGGCCTTCGTGCCCTTCACTTCAAAAGCGAAAGTCGCGTTGCCGCCGATGCCAGGCGAGAGACGATAGCCGACGAGCCGCACCAGCTCCGCGATGCTCTCGCGCCAGACGGCGGTCGAAAGGTAGGCTTCGTTCGCGTACAGCTCCTGATAAAAAGTCAGGATGTCGCCGAGGATGGCCGCGCCTTCGAGGAGCGCGATGCCTGGGTCATCCGCGCTGCGATGAGTCCATGATTGGAGGCTCGCGGTCTTGTTCAGATTGTGGAGCAGGTATTCGCGTATGCTCGCGTAGGTTCCGATGCGATAGTTGATGTGCGAGAGCCCGGCGCGATTGTCCGCGCTCAGGTGCTCGCCGCCCTCGCAGCAGAAACAGGATTCGGACGCGGACGCGAATCTCTGTCCCGGCCTCCTGGGGAAACGCAGCGGCTCCGTGCAATCGTTACGGCAATCGGTCGTCATCCGCGTCCTCCCTTGATCTCGAAACTGATAAAGCCGAGCTCCATGTGGTCCGGGTCGTTGAGGACTTGAATGATTTCGGACGGGCGCAGGTTGCCGTAATAATCGGTCGCAGCCGAGGGATCGTTCCAGCGTTTGATGCGGACGCTGACGACGTGCTCGACGCCCGCGATCTGCATCGCGCGCCCGATGATCTGGCTCGCGTAGAGAGGCTGGCCGAACGTCCACAGGTCAGGATGGAAAAATCCCTTCCGCCCGTCGGAAGTCCAGCCGCTCGAAAATTCTTCGTCGAGCGCAAAGCTCAAATCTTCGGGCCAGTGGTCGCTCGTCGCGCAGAGCACGACCTTGATGTCGAGCGGGACGAAACGCGGCGGCCGAATCTCTATGTCTTCGCCGATGAGGCGCACGGCTTCGATGTATTGCGCGACCTTCCGGCGCGTCTTGTCCGTCAGCGTGTTCAGGCCGCGCGGGTCAATCGTCAGGCGCACTGTGCGCCAGCTTCCGGTCCAGGCGTAGCTCGCGGCGGCGCGCGCGACTTCGGGCACTTCCTCCGCACGCCTGACGTAATCCTGCAAGGTCACCGCGCGCAGTTGTCTGGCGCGAAAGGCTTCGGGCACGCGGCGTATGATTTCCGCCGCCGGCTCAGGCGCGCGGCCGTTCGTGATGTCGAAGGGGTTCCAGCACTTGCTGAGGAGCACGTAGGCAGGATTTGAGATGAGCGTCGCGGCATCGAAATTGGTCAGCATGTCCGCGCCGATGTTGCCTTCGAGCCCGTCGCCCGTTTGATAATCGCAGAGGACGACCGCCTCTTCGGGCAGCTCTTTGCCGTTCGCGCCGTCCGTGATGCTGCCGAAGCGAATCAGGCTCCGGCGCAGCTCGTCCGTTTCAACCACGAAGTGATCGCCGTCCTCATCCGACGTGCCGCTGTGGATCAGATTCGGCACTTCGTTCCACGGGTCGGGCACGCCGCCCAGCTTGTCCGTCACGCGCACGTAGAGCGTGGAGCGCGGCGCGACCTCGCCGCCCGGAGGCGTGTTGCGATACGCGAGGTTGCTCCCCGGCAGGCGACAGAGAGTCCCCCAACGCTCCGTGCGCTCGTAATAGAATTCGTTGGCGGCCGTGAGCTGTTCCGTCTCGTCCTTGAAGACGATGCTCTGCGGGCGTCCATGAAAGACCTCGACGAGGTTGCCGTGAAAGAGCGAGATGTTCTCCACTTTGCCGACCGGCGGATCGCATTCGATGGTGAAGCAATAGCTCCTTTGGAGCGCGTCCTCCGCGGCCCAGCGCACGCGCACGAACCACTCGTTCGTGATCGGGTCGAGCAGAGCCTCTGCGCCGTCGTTGCCCGGCAGCAGGCGCAGGAGCTGTCTCTTCGACGGATCGCGTCCAGCCGAAAGGCCGGTCGTCGGGTTCAGCCGCTCCTGTATCAGGAGCTGCGTCACGCGTCCGTCTCGAATCAACTTCTGCACCGCCAGCGCCGAAGTCTGATCGGTCGCGGGCACGACTTCCGGCACGGCGAGGTTCGGATAGAAGGCGACGAAAAGTTTTAAGTCGGCCTGCGTGCTCCCGGCGGCGAGCGCCGGAATCGAATCGCTCCAAGTGTAGAGGCTCATGCTGTTGAGCAGTTGATGGACGCGCGGCGCGGGCAGCCCGTCCTCGTCGCGCGAGATAAAGACGATAGAGGATTCATCCTCCTCAGGGCGGCCGGACCAGACGCGCAGGCCGTCCGACAGATCGAAGCTCGTCGCGACGTTCATGTGGTCGAGCTCCAACGCCAGCCACGTGCTCGCCTGATTGCCCTGATGAATGTGATAGTCCATCAGGCGCGCGTGCCTCGCCAGCGAGACGCGCTTGCGACAGGTCGCAAGGTACGCCTCGTTCATCACGCGATCCTGATAATCGCTCAGCTCATCGGCCGCCGCGCTGAACAGCTCCAGCAAGACCTGATCCAGATCGGCCTCGCTCGAAGCCTGCCATTCGGGCACGCGCTCCATCATCGCCGCGATCATCGTCAGGCGAAACGATTCAAAATCCTTCGCCAGATAATCTATCGTCGGCTCCGGCAGAGGAGCGAGCGGAGCGTCCCCTTCATCCTTGCAGTTAAGGCTGAAGCAGCCGGGACGAAACTTGAAACTGATCTCGGCGAAGAGCGGATCGAAGACGACCGGCGTCACGCTCGTGATCTGCGACGAGCTGAGCGAGAGCACGTAGGTCGAATAATCTCCGACCGGCCTGACCGAGAGCAGCAGCACGGGCTCGTCCGCGTTCGGCAAGCTGATCGCGTTCGACGGCGGCGCAGGGGAAGAATCCACCTGCACCTGTCCGGTCAGAGGCCCGGCCGTCAGGCGATGCCCGCCCGAAATCAGCAGCATGCGCCGGGCGCTCTTGTGGTCGGCGATGTAGGTGGCGACGATCTCCGGCAGAAAATTGGTGTTGAAGAAATGGACTTCGAGCACCGCCGTGTCGAGCAGGCTGTCCACGCTCTGGACGCGCAGCATGCGTATGCCGTTCGGCAACTTGAGGCACTTGAGAATGCCGTAACGCTGCTGCGAGGTGATGTCGCTCGCGCGTCCCTGTAGCAGATAAGTGTCGCCCGCCCCGTTCAGCTTGTAGAGAATGGCGGGCGCAGGCGCGGGCGGAGGGCTGCCCGGCGCGGTCGTCAGAAACGTCCGGCACGCGGCATCCATCGCGTCCACGGTTGCCTTCGCAATCTCGGTCGGGACGGTCTGGAGGCGGCGTGCGCGCTCTTCGAGCGGCTCCGGCCGTGCGATGTTTCTGAGCGGTTGTCGCGTGTCGTTCAGCACTTGAAAACCTCTAGCCCCCCTGCCTCTGGAATTTGAGGATGCGCGAATCCTCCGTGCCCGCGATGCGATATTTAAGCTCGATCTCGATCAGCGAATCCGTGACCTGCACCGTCAGCTCTTCGAGCGCGACGCGATGGCCCAGATAGCGCGAGACCGATTGCGTGATGATGGCTTTGGACATCGCGGCGGTCGTCTCGTCCGCGTTCTCGAAGACCAGACGCCGGACGCCGCCGCCCAGCTCAGGCACGAAGAGCCGCTCCGCCGGATTGGTCAAGAGGAGCTGCACCAGCTCGTCACGCACGTGCTCTTCGAGCGACGCGACGGTGGCCGTGCGCCCGTCGTTGTTGACGCGAAAAGGAAACGAAAGATGTCTGCCGTTCTGCGGTCTCATAATATTTAGAGCAGCGTCGCTTTCATCTGCGTGTTGGCGATGATGGCGACGCCCTGTGTCGCGCCCTCGGCGCTGATGCATTTGCCGATGCTGCTGATGACTAAAATCTTCTGGCCTCCGGCGCTGGCCTGTGCGCCGCCCGTCCACTCGACGCGGACGCAGGGCGAATACTTGGGCCCCGGCAGCGTGAAGGGACACCCCGCGACCGGGTGCACGTCCGATTCGACCAGCGCGGGCACGCCGTCAATGAGCAGCTTAGAGTTCGACGTGGACAGAATCACGCTGCCGCCGTGCATGCAGAGAATCGTGCTCGCAATAGTCAGAATCGCGCCCGGCATTTTTAGTCCTCAATCCAAATCTCTGCGTCAACTCTGCGTGATCTCTGCGTCTCTGCGGTGAAGATGGCGTAACCTGAACTCACCGCAGAGATGCAGAGGAGTCGCTGAGGGAGCGCAGAGAAAAAACGAATCAGGCCACTGCTCATCTTTCACATCGCTTTGATCGCGCCGTTGTTGACATCCGTGCCGGTGGCCGAGAGCTTGATCTTGCCGATGCCGCTTTGCAGCGAGAGCTCCGTCAGGCTCAATTTGATCTCGGTCGTCCCGGCCTTGAGTGTGATCTCCCCCGCGCTCGTCATCTTGAACTCCGATTGTCCGACGGTGAGACTGATGTCGCTGTCGGTCATCTTCAATTCCGCCCCGCCCGCATGCAGGAGCTGAATCTCTTTGCCTTTATCATCGAGGACGAATTTGTGTCCGGTGGGCGTGACGATGACGCGCGTCTCGGTCGCGCCGGGCGCGGGCAGCTCGCCGTCCCCCCACCAGCCGCCCGTCCAGATGGGGCGCGAGATGTCGCCCGCCTCGAACTCGATCCAGACGCCGTCTTCGACCTCCGGGATGAAGACGAAGCCGTGATCCTTTCCGGCGAACGGCGCGGCGGGCATAGCCCAGTTCGAGGTCTCGTCTTCGCCGAACACCTCCGGCACGTGCGCCTTGATGCGTCCGAGCTGTTCCGGGTCGTCGACATCCGCGACCTTGCCGCGATACTTGCCGTGGAAGCGCGTGGACGCATCCCGGTGCAGGCCGACTACTATGTGTTCGAGTTCATGGCTCATCAAAAAACGCTCACTTGCATATTGAAGCTGACGGAGAGGTTCGCGCTCGGCTGCGGCGCGGAAGCGGAAGTGCTCGCCGGAGGCGAGATCGCATTCCCTTTCAGCGTGAACGCCTGCGTATAGATCGAGCGGTTCAAAGTATGTTTGACTTTGAAGATGACGTAGTTCGCGCTCAAGCTGGTATCGGACATCTGCGCCTGCACGATGCGATAGGGCGCGAGCACGCCCGTATAACAGAAGGGCAGCACGCTCCCGGTCGCTTCGAGCGCGAAGCCGGACGCGGCGGCCTCGCCTGCCGTCGCGCTGTCCAGGTCAACCGAGTCGGTCTGCCCCGGCGGCAGACGCTTTTTGGTCGTGTTGGCGGCATCAGCCGGCGGCGGCTCTTTGCCGAGCAGCGTGGCGTTGCGATAGCTGTTGGTGCTCGTCCTGATGCCCTTGTCGCCGAGGCTCATGGTCGAGGCCGTGACTTCCGAAGGCGAGCGCGAGTTGTTCTTGACCTGCAACTCGGTCGTGTTGCGGTCTTCGCCGAAGAGAATAAGCGGCGGCAGGCCGTCCGGCTGTTCCGGCAGCTTCTTGAAACAGCCGATGCTCTGCCCGGCCGTCGCTCCCGGCAGCACGTAGGCGTAAAAGTTGCGATGCCTTTTCGCTAAAGAGAGCAGCAATTCCATCTTCGTGCCGCGCTGCATGACCTCCGTGTTTTTGCTGTCGGGCTGATCCGGCACGGGGTCTATGTCCGGCGTGCCGCCGAGTTGAGCGTCCTTAAAGATCTGCCGCGCCAGCTCGCCGTCGTTGGTCGCCTGATGCGGTTTGACCTCGTCCTCTTTGTGCAGGAGCGCGCTGTCGTCATGCACGACCAGCGTGACGAAGCTCTTGCCGGGAATCGAGCTGCGCGCCGTGTCATAGCCGACGACCGGGCCGTCTATCAGCGGGACGAAAGCGCCGCCGTTGATGCTCACTTCGACGCGTGTCCGCGTGTAAGGCTTCATCCAGGCCTCTTCTTCGCCCTCCCACTTGCCGTCGTCGTTGACGCAGACGGGAATCAGGAGCCGCGCCTCCCAGGCCATGCCGACCTCCTGCTCGACCGTGATCTCTTCGATCTTGTCGAGCTGGTCCTGCGCGGCGGACGCGTTATCGAAAAAGACTTTGTACTCGATGGTTGCCATCTCTTATTTGTCCGGAACGAGGATCAGGCGCGACTCTTCCGCGACGAGCGGATTGGCCGCGGGCTTAGGCTGCACCAGGTCGTTGGCCTGCAACTCTGTGTTCGCGTCGGCGATGTGCCAGAACTTCGTCGGGTCTTTGTAGAGCCGCTGCGACATCACATCGAGGCGGTCGTTGCCTTTCGTTTCGGTCGGCAGGCCCGGCACGTAGGGCAGGCGGCGCAGGACGACGGCGTTGATCTTGCGGCCGTTCCTGATCTCGACTTCGACCGTCTTCAGGTTGAGATATCTTGACGAGGCTGTGAACAATTTTAAGTCTCCTTACTAAAAAGGAATCAGCTCGGCGATCTGCTCAATCGTGTTGGCGAGATTGAGGATGGCCTGCGCTTCTTTGGCAAGGTTCGAGTATTCGAGCGCGCCCTTGCCGATGATGTCGTCCGAGCAGTTATCGATTGCGTTGACGGTCATCCCGATATTGACTTCGGCCTGCGTCGGGTTGAGCAGAAAATCGTATTGCTGTTCGGTGATGCTCATCGAGTCGATGACGACGGGCAGGACCTTGAACGGCCCCCAGATGAAGAGGATGCGCGGGTACTTTTCGCGCGGAATAGTCTGGCGCGCGTCCGTGTCGCCGCCGCCGCCGAGCGCGTCGCCGATGGCATTCAAAGCCGCGCCGATGAGGCCGCTGATCTTGCCCGCCGGAAAGACCATCTTTTCCAGCGCGGCGAGGCGCGGGCCGACGCCCATCGTGCGCGCCAACACGTTGTTCGTGTTGAGGCCGTCGGCCGCGCTGAAGCTCGCCTTCAGAGTGATCTTCTCCAGCGAAGGCTCTCCGGCCTGCGTCGTCTCGCGGCTCGCGCCGCCCGTCGGCCGCGACGGAATCTGGATATTGCGCGTCAGCGTCTCCGGGTTGAACTGAAAGATGACGACGTTCGGCAGCGGCCCCAAAAAATCGCTGCCGTACTCGATCAAAGCTCCACGCATCAAAAAAGGCATCGCTTGAAATCTCTCCGGTGCTCAAAAAACAGGTTCACGCAAAGGCGCAAAGGCGCAAAGGAAAGCACGCAAGGAGCAAGCGGCTCTCAACAGCCTGGCGTTCTTCCTTTGCGCCTTTGCGCCTTTGCGCGAGATTCTTTCTTTCATCACATTCACCTCAATTTCCCCCTCACCGCAGCCGCGACGCGCTGAGCGATGAGGCGGCGCAGGGCGGCCGGGCTCGTGCTTTGTTCAGCCGTCGCGGCGGGCGGCGATGTCTCTTCCCGGCCCAGCTCCGCGGCGAGCGCGGGCGAGAGTCCTTCGGTCGCCGCGCGCGCGGTGTGCGGCGAGATGCCCTTGAGACGAACTTGCAGGCTTTTGATTCTGATGTCGGTCTTCTTCATGGCTGCTGTTCCAGGTTGGTGATCGCCTGCGCGTAATGGCCGAACTGTTCGGCGCTGACGGAGCGGTTCATCTTGTCGCACTCGCGCTTGACCGCGATGAGCACGTCTTTCATGGACAACTGCTTGTCCGCGTTCTGACGCGTCTCGTCGCCCGCGGCCGATTGGAGACAGGCGTTGAAAACTATCGAGCGGATATTGCCGCCCGCGAGCGGGAACTGCCGCGCCAGAAAATCGAAGTCGAGATGCGAGCTGTCGGCTCCGGCGGGCGTGACCTGTTGCCAGATCTGCTTACGCTGCTCTTCATCCGGGAGCGGAAAGTCGATGATGTAACGCAGGCGGCGCAGGAAAGCTTCGTCGAGGTCTTTCTTGCGATTGGTCGCCAGGATCGCCAGGCCCTTGAAGCGTTCCATACGTTCGAGCAGGTAGCTGATCTCCAAATTGGCATAGCGGTCGTGCGCGTCGCTGACCTCCGTGCGACGACCGAAGAGCGAGTCGGCCTCGTCGAAAAAGAGAATCATGTCCGAGATGTCCGCCGCGTCGAAGATGCGTTTCAGATTTTTTTCGGTCTCGCCGATGTACTTGTTGACGACCTGCGAGAGGTCTATGCGATACATCGGGAGGTCGAGGCGAATCGCCATGATCTCGGCGGCCATCGTCTTGCCCGTGCCGGGCGGCCCGGCGAAGAGCACAGAGATGCCGCTCTCGTTCCAGGCCTGCGCAGTGCCCCACTCGTAATGAACCTGGGTCAGCGAACGCATGGCGTTGAGCTGCTCTTCAAATTGCAGGAGCTGCTTGTGCGGGAGAATCAGTTTTTCGTCATAGAAGCGCGGCGTGACCTTGCTCGCCAGCTCGCCGAGGTCTGTTTGCAGCTCTGCGCGACAGGCCGCGAAGAAATCCTCCGCCGCGAGCTTGCCGGGCAAAGCTTTCAACTCCTGCGCGATGACCCGGATCGTCTCCTTCTCGTAACGAAAGCGGCGCGAGATTTCGTTGATGCAGCCCTCGTGTCCTCTGGCTTTCGCGCCGAGCTGCTGAGTCCAGTAGCGCACGCGCTCATGGTAAGTGAGCGGCGCGATGCTCACGGCCGGAAGCAAATTCGCGTCCGGAATGTGCGCGAGCTGTTTGCGCTCCGTGATCGAGAGCCAGAGATTGAGCGGGATCGAAGCGAGCGGCAGACGCTCGCTTTGGCCGTGACGCTCGTGGCCTTCGTCCGGCTCTTCATAACGGAGCGCGAGGTCTGCGTCCCTGAGCCAGCAGAGCGTCGCCAGGGCATTCAGATAAGCTTCGCTCTCCAGCAGGCGGCCGTGCCCTGTGAACTCGACGACCTCTCGTTTGGCAAGACGCGCCATCGCCCGCGCAGTCTCGCGCCACGCCGAACCCTTCGCGCCGAGGAGCGGCACGATGCGCAGCGCTTCTGCCTTTTCCGCGCGCAGCCGGTAGGCCAGGAGATGCGCCTCCTCGCCGAGCTTCGTTTCGGCTTTGCCGTTGCTCTTCCACGGCGAGAGATGTCCAGGCCATGCGGTGGCTGGAAAGAGCAGTGCGGCGGCGACCGGCGCGGGCACGGTCAGCGGCTGTTCCCAGAGCATCTCGGCGTAGAAGGGCGCGGCCTGCGCAGACTGGCGGACGAGTCCGGTCGCGTAGAGCGGATGCGTCGGGTCTGCGAGCGCGAGCACCTGTTCCGGCTCGTCCCAGAGTTTTTGTACGAGCATCAGGTTCGGATAATTTTTGTTCGGGTCGTTGAGACAGGCGGCCGTGACGCTCGCCATGCTCGCGTCGAAGGCGGACATCAGCGCCAGCGCGAGCGTGAAAGAGGCCACGTCTTCCAACTGCAACTCTTTGACGACCCAGCCGAACGAGCCGCGCGGCGGCTTCCCTTTCTTAGGCCGCGAATCTTTCGACAGTTGCTCGGTCAGATATCCGGCCGTCACATCCGTGCGATAAAAGCTCTGCTTTTCGCCCCAGAAGCGGCTCAGGTCGAGCGAGACGGAGGCTTTGTCCGCGAAGGGCGGGAGCGCGTTCGGGTTGTCGGGCGCGGGCAGGCCGCGCTCCGACCAGAGCCAGGCGACCTCGCGCCGCAGCCTCAGCGTCGCCTGCCGCATCCAGTAGCTCGCCCACTCGTCGTCGGCCCTGAGGCGCGGCGAAAAGGTCACGAAGCCATTGCTCTTTTTTTTCCTGCTCGTCGTCATGGAACCAGCTCAACCGGAAAACTCTGGATGGCCTGCTGCCCGTTGACTTTGAGAATCGTCAGATAACTTCCTTCGGGCACGGCCTCGTCCGCGACCATCACTAAGCGCCTCTGCGTCTGCGGCGGCCCGGCCGGAATCGTGAGCACGTCGAACATCCTGACCACGCTCCCGTCACGATAGAGAGCCAGATACACGTCGTCCTCCAACGTGCCGAGGAGCAGGCCCGTGAGATCAATCGTCGCGTAGATCATCTGCGGCGGCGGGATGGGCGGCGGCGGCCCCGGCGGCGCGGGCACGACCGTCGTCGTGACCACGGTCGCAGACGTTAAGGTCGGGACGAGATTTCCGACGAGCATGTTGCTCGACTTGCGCCGCCCGGACGAGAGCGTCTGAAGCAGTGTGAGCGGCAGGCTGCCCGCAGAGATGTTCGAGCCGTTGACGATTGAAGAGTCCACCTTGAACCGCAGC
>JAFBAJ010000379.1 GCA_019247865.1 Acidobacteriota bacterium | reverse complement strand
TAGATGCAGACAGGCTAAATCCCAGGTCAATTCCCTGGACAACTGTTCCGCAACTTCCTCCCTGAGAAAAGTACCTGATACACCCGATAACATCGGCCCTCGCTTGCGTTCGGAAACCGTTTGGAAAACTGAAGAAGAGAGGGGCGTTCGGTGAGAACCCGCACGCCGTGCAATCAGGTTGTGGCCCCGGCGGATGATGCGAGCAACTGGCAGCCCCGAGCACTAAGGTCAAGGTAAAAGCTAGAAGTAGAGTTACTTTTCTCATGGCTATTTACTTCCTCCTTCCGCTAAGAGCTGTGTGAGGGTCGTCTTGTCGAAAAACAGATCGACAGGCGTTGAGTAGATGAAGCCGTTCACCCCGAAGGCTTTGTCCCAGGCTCGCTGCTCGGCCTGTGCGGGAGGCGACTTCCGCTCGAACATCCGCTGCTCGACGAGCTGATTTCTCAGGTCACTCTGCGAGCCTTCCAGTGGATCATCAGTCGCCACCGAATAAGCTATCAACAGAGCCTGCACAGGCGTCGCGCCTTCCTGACTCACTCTCCCGAATTGTTCGGGGAGCGAGGCCGCTAAGTTATCGAAGCGATCTGCAACCTCCTGTCTAATCATCGAGCCTAAAGCCGTCTTGATTGCTGCATCGCCGCGACGGCCCCATTCGCGCCCGGCTTTCGCCTGACGGATAAAATCGGCTCTGGTCAGCGTCCCGAGCTTGCCGCTGGCGCGCATCGTAATCCGGCCTTCGGCATTTTCATGGAACGCGTTGGCCGCCCGCTCGATCTCCTTATCGCTGAGAGCCGCGAGACGAGTGGTGACGCTTGCGGTCAAAGATTCGGCTAACTTATCAACGTTGAGGCGAGAGCCGTTGCCATTCAGCGCTTGCTCTTCTGCCTGCGCCAGCCTCATTTTCGTCTCCACGCTCATGTTCAGATTGGAGCGCTCGAAAATAAATTGAGCGACCGAATCCACTGAAGCTCGCACCAGCTCTGCGGAGTCTCCTGCCGCCGCCAGCTTCACCTGGCTTCCGACGCCGCGCTGCAATCGCGCACGCGCAGCAGCCTTCATCTCATTCTGGGAGGGTTTTTGAATGGGATGTTTGGTTCTCTGTAGCGCAGAGCTGTGCCAGATGCCGAGTCCGGCCAGCCCTACGCAGGCAAGGATTAGCGCCATGAGCGCGAATCGCGTTCGTCCTAACGAATTTATAAACCTCATCGCTAAGTTCTCCTTTGAGGAAAGGTCTCTTGACCAGTGGGGAAATGCTCTCTCGGCTAAGCCGGGTGGACGTATCAACAACGTCAATACGTGTGAGCAATTCTTAACATGTGGAATGAGGTGGGGGAGAGACTCACCGCCGTCCACACGAGAGTGGTTCGACGCGATACATGGGACGAATTTTGCCCTGCGCGTGCAAGGAACAAGGCAAATGTATTTTGGAGGGGTGCCGGGAGTATACACCATACCCGGCTAAAGTTTTAGAGAATTTTTGGATTAGCTTTAAAATTTATAGTGAGCAGCTATCAGCTTGTTTCATTTATAAAGCTCAATAGAACCAAATCCCGCGATAGAACATCTTCCCTGTTTCCAGTTTCACGGTAGAACATAAAAGTGCAGCCGCCGGAATGAATATCAGCGTTTTTCCGTGTGAAAAACTTCCTGAGCGTGCTGGCATGCCAGTTGCGATAAATTTATCACGGTGAGGGCTATCAATCTCATTTGTCGGAATGGACAAGACGAAATAATCAAGGGGTTTTTAAAGAGGGAGTCAGTGCATGCTAAACAAACTTCGACGCACAATTTTATTCTCAGTGCTTTTTGCTTCGACGACCATTCTGGCATTTGTCGGTTTGAGTGGATTTCCGGCTGATCCGGCATCACGAATGACGGGCACATTAAGCGTGGGGCTCGCCGCCAAAACTGATCCCGGCTCAGTTGAGCGGCCGGGAGCGACAGCGGACTTAGGCAAATTGCCCTTGAGCTTTGAAGCCAATCAGGGACAGACCGCAGAGCAGGTGCGGTTCATTTCACGCGGGCAAGGCTACGCGCTTTTTCTGACTTCCTCTGAAGCCGTGCTGTCGTTGAAAAAAGAGCAGCGTGAGAACACACAGGAAAACGCCGTCCTCCGCATCGGTCTGGACAAGTCTAATCCTGCGCCGGAAATTACCGCTCAAAACGAATTGCCGGGAAAGAGTAATTATTTCAGCGGCCAGAGCCCGCAAAACTGGCACACCGATGTGCCGACTTTTGCGCGTGTTCAATACAAGGATGTGTATCCGGGAGTCGACCAGATTTTTTACGGCCACGGGCGACAACTGGAATACGACTTTATCGTCGCGCCGCATGCGGACGTCAGGCAAATCGCGCTTAACTTTGAAGGCGTCGAAAAGATCGAGCTGGACCACGAAGGCGAGCTGATCTTGCGGTTCGAGGACGGCATCGTCCGGCAGCATAAACCCATCGTTTATCAAACCGTGGGTGAGGTGCAAAAAGAGGTTGCCGGAAACTATGTCCTGAAAAACGGGACGCAGGTCGGTTTTGAGATTGGCGAGTATGATGTTTCCAGACCGCTCGTGATTGACCCGGTGCTGGTTTATTCGACGTATCTCGGCGGCACGGGCTACGACGCCGGTAATGCCATCGCGGTGGATAATGCAGGCAACGCCTACATCGTTGGCGACGCTTCGCAGGTTAATTTTCCGACCACGTCCGGTTCCTATCAGACTTCGCCTCCGGGAACTTATGTGGCGAAACTAAATGCTGCGGGCAACGCGCTCGTCTATTCGACCTATCTGCCGGGCGGCGGAGGCAGCGCCGTGGCCGTTGATGCGGCTGGTAACGCCTATGTCGCGGGGATGGCTTCGACGACGAACTTTCCCATCACGCCGGGAGCGTTTCAAACGTCGCCGGGAGGCTTTGATGTCTCGCTGACCAAGCTCAATGCTGCGGGCAACGCGCTTATTTATTCATCTCGCTTCGGCGGTGACTTTGATGATTTTGTGCGCGACATCGCGCTGGACGCGGCGGGCAATGCTTACCTCGCGGGCTGGACGAAAAACCCCGCCCCGACCAGCACGTTTCCGG
>JAFBAJ010000330.1 GCA_019247865.1 Acidobacteriota bacterium | reverse complement strand
CCGAAAAGCTCCAGCACGAAGGAAGCAGCCGCTGCGGCGACGCCCGCCGCCACACCTTCCGCGACGCCTGCGCCGACGCCGAGCGGTTCGGCGCGCATTATGTGGGCAGGGAATCCGAAGATTCCGCGCTATCGCCTGCAGCTCGCGCGCGACGAAGGCTTCAGCGACATCGTCTTTGACAAGCTCGTGCTGGCGCGCGAATACACCGTCACGGAGCTGTCGCCCGGCGGGTATTTCTGGCACGTCGCACCGGCGGCGGGCGAGACGGGCATCTATTCCAAACCGCTGCCCGTGACGATCAGCGCACAGGGCACGAGCAGCGCGAGCAACGTGCCGCCTCCGCCTCTGCTGACGCCTCCGTTGAACATCGGTTGGCGCACGGCGACGGGCTCGCCCGGCTCGCTGATGGCGGCGCGACTGCGCCCGGGAACGAATCTCGATCTGGTCTGTGTCAATGCTTACGGGCAGGTCTATGCGGTCAACGGCGAGAACGGGGTCGCGCTCTGGTCTGCGCGGTATCGTCCGAACGCGAAGAAGGGCGAGCCGACCAACAGCGACGGAGCCACGCCGCCTTTCGAACCGCTGCTGATGGCCGGGAAGCGCAGTGCACAGAACGTGCTCGTCGGGTTTGAGAGCGGCGTGCGCGCGTTGGACGGAGAAACCGGCAAAGAGGTCTGGCGCGCGGCCCTGCCCGACGAGGCGCTGAGCGGCGTCACACTGAATGCCGAATCCGGCGGCGCGGAGACACTGGCGGTGTTCGACAACTCGCACATGCTCACGTTCCTCAAAGCGGACACGGGGCAGGTCGTCTCGCAGACCAAGCTCGAAGGCAACATCGTCGGGCATCCCGTCGTCTTCAATCTGAAGACGGGCCGCGGCGTGCTGCTCGCGCTCGATAACGGAACGCTCGACGCGCGGAACATGGCTGGCGAGAGCGCGCAGGCCGTGAGGCTCGATGCAAAGCTGACGACAGCGCCGCTGCTGGTGCGTACTGCGCGCGGGCAACTGGTGATGATCGGGACGGAGAGCGGCCTGGTCGCACTCGACGCCGGTGACCTCAATCCGCTGTGGCGCGTGGCGACCGAAGGCGACGCGCCGCAGGGTATGCTCGCGGCTTACGATCTGGACGGAGACGGCTCGGACGATCTCCTGATGGTCACGCGGCGCGGGAGGACTGTGGCGGTCAACGTTGCGACCGGAAAGATACGCTGGTATGCGGAGGGCGCGACGGATGCCGAGCTGGCTGCGTTCGCGGATGTCAACGGCGACGGCACGCGGGATGTGCTGGTCGCGGGCGGCAAAGATTTCGCGCTCGGCTTTTCGGGCCGGGACGGCTCGCTCATCTGGAAGGCAGATGAGACGAACGCTGGCGCGATTGCGACGGATAAAGGGGCGCAGCCGCGCGTGCTCGTGGCCGCACCCTTCGGCACAGGCTCGCCCGCTCTGCTGGTCGGCGCAGACCCCGCGCGAACCGGCCTGCGTGCGGTCGGGCTGCCCATCGGAGCTTTGAAATAAGGAGAAAAAAGTTCACATGCTCTGGGTCATCGCAACGGTGCTGCTGCTGGCTTGGGCCGTCGGCCTGATTTTTCACAAAGGCGGCTTCCTGCATATCCTGCTGCTCTGCGCGCTCGCCATCATCGTCGTCCAGCTCGTCGCAGGCCGCCGGGCCGTCGGTTAAGCTCAAAAAGCACCTCTTTCCTTTGCGTCACCAGCGCCTTTGCGAGAAATTTAATCTCACGCAAAGGCGCAAAGTCGCAATGGGAGGAGAGAAAAGCTATTTGACCTCGCCTTGCCTCATCGGCAACAATGCGCGCGTGCATTGCATCAATAGAATTTATAAAGCGAGCGTAAACCGCCCTCTCCCGTAAGCTTGGAACATCAGCCGCAAGGAGCAAACGTTATATGAAGCGCATCATCTTCGGCCTCTTTCTCGTTCTCGCGCTCAGTGCGCCGCTCTTCGACGCGCACGCGCAGAGCGACCTGCCACGGCAGACCGTCGCCATCACTTACCCGCTCGAACAGACCGTGTCGGTCAGGTTCCGCGGGACGACACGCTTCCCGCGTCTCAAGGGCGAAGCCAAGATCAGAAGGAACGGACGGCGCGGGACGCGCGTCGAGCTGGACATCGAAAACATGCCGCGCGCGCTGGAGCTGGGCGGCGTCTACACGACCTACGTGCTGTGGGCCATCTCGCCGGAAGGGCGTGTGGACAATCTCGGCGAGATCAAACGCAGCGGCAGCGTCATCGTGGATTCCAAGATCGATGTCACGACGCCGCTCCAGACGTTCGCGCTCATCGTCACGGCCGAGCCGCACTTTCTGGTCAGCGGGCCGAGCCGGATGGTAATTCTCGAAAATCTTCCGCCGGCCCTGCAGGGAGACGCGCAGGTCTCGACGATGAACGTGCAGTACCTCGGCAACACGAGCGACTACTTCCGCGTCCCCGGCGTGCCCGAAGTGGCCGACCGAGATTACCTCAAGACTCC
>JAFBAJ010000278.1 GCA_019247865.1 Acidobacteriota bacterium | reverse complement strand
GCCATCGGAAGGGGACGATGCCGGACGAGTACACGGGCGGCATGGGGACGGACGGCGTGAAGGCTTTAAGAGAGTTCGTCGAAGCGGGCGGGACGCTCGTCTGTCTCAATCGCGCGTCGGATTTCGCCATCGAGCAATTAAAGCTGCCCGTGCGTGACATCACTGCGGGGCTGAAGCGAACGGAATATTACGCGCCCGGCTCGATTTTGAGGACGGAGCTGGACATGACGCATCCGCTCGCCGAAGGGATGCCTAAGGAGTCCATCGCGTGGGTCGAAAGCTCGCCGGTTTTTGAGGTGTCTGATGAGAGGGAAGCTTCCCGCGTCCGCGTCGTCGCGCGCTATCCGGCGGAGGGGAGCCCGCTCCTGTCGGGCTGGCTGCTGGGCGGCGAGCGCCTGCGGGGCAAGGCGGCGCTGGTCGAGGTCAAGCTCGGCCGTGGGCGCGTCATTCTCTTCGGCTTTCGGCCGCAATATCGCGGGCAGTCGCTGGCGACCTACCCGCTTTTTTTCAATGCGCTGAAAAACTAAACTTCCGGCGGGGAACTGTCGTATAATACTCTTCGGAAGGACGCCCCGGCAGAAGCGCGGAACATCTTGGAAAGCCATCGCGCAGGGCGTTCAAAACCACTGAATGGTTGCCGTTCTCATCACCTCGTTTCTCCTACTGGCTATCATCTCTTTCGCTATTTATCGCTGGCAACAGGTTTCGTCGGGCGAAGGCGCGAATCGCGCTCTCCCGCCCGCGCCGCCCGATTTCAAAGGTCTCTTCGCGGCTGCCGCCGAAGAGGAGCAGTCCCGGCTTGAAGCCGCACAGGCCGCAGAGGAGCTGGCCGAACGGAAGCGCGCGCTGCTGTCGCGCGCAGAAGCGGGCGACAGGCACGCCCTCCTGGAAGCACACGAGAGCGGCGACGCGGCGCTGTATGAAGAAGCCCTGAACGCGCTCGTCCGGCAGGCCGCCAACGGAAAGCAGGTCTTCGCGCTCGCTTCCTACATCGCGCGCCAGGAGGGCTTGACCGTCAACCTGTCGCTGGCCGAAGCTTTCGCGGAAAACTGGAAGAACGCGCCCGACCGCCGCACGACGGCCGAGCTGCTGCACGTCGCGGCGCTCGCGGGCGATGCAACGGTTTATCAACGAGCGATTGAGACGCTGCTGCTCTACTGGCGCGAGCAGCGGCTGCCTGACATGTCTGCGGCGGAGCTTACGCAGCTCATCGAGAGCGAGTACTGGCTCCTGCCGTCCCACGCCAGAAGTTCAGGCGCGGGCTTTCTCCTCAAGCGGGAGATCGCCAGCGCCCGACGTCAACTACAACAGTGACGAGTGATGAGAGAAACCAGCTCGTTATTTATCACTTCCTGAAGAGGTTCCCAAAATGAATATAGACTTGATGTCTGTCGCCCCCCTGCTGATCGCCGCGTTCATCGCGCTGATCGTGCTCATCATTGTCCTGCGCCGCATTCTGGTGAACGTCGGCGCGACCGAGATCGCGATCAAGGAGCGCCGCTACTTCGGCTCCAAGATGCCTCCGGGACGCGTCGTCGCGACCGAGGGCGAGGTCGGCATTCAGGCCGACGTGTTGAAGCCCGGCCTGCACCTCATCAAATATCCGTTCGAACGCATCGTGCGCAAAGTCCCGCTCATCGAGGTCGGCGCGGATGAGCTCGGCATCGTCGAAGCGGTGGACGGTGCGCCGATGCCTCCCGGCAGAAACTTCGCGCCCGACCGCGCGCAGAACGCGCACAACAACTTTCAGGACCCCATCGCCTTCATCAAGCAGGGCGGCGTCAAGGGCATCCAGCTCCGCACGCTGCCGCCCGGCTTGTGGCCGATTCACCCGTACCTCTTCCGCGTCTCGATTGCGAAGACGACCGTCATCCCGCAGGGCAAGGTCGGAATCGTCACCTCCTCCGACGGCGCGCAGCTCGACGCGGGCCGGCTGCTCGGCAAGGCTTTTGAGGGCCACCGCAACTTTCAGGACGCGGAGCAGTACATCGCCTCCGGCGGGCAGAAGGGGCCGCAGGTGGATATCCTGACGCCCGGAACCTATCGCATCCTGACCCAGTCAGTCCCGCTCGAAGGCGGCAACGAGTCGAAGCCCGGACTCTTTTATATCCGCCTCTTCGACGCGACCGTCATCAACGAGAACGGGATCGGCCTTGTCGAAGCTCTCGACGGCGCACCCTTAGACCCACGCGACTACGTCGCCTCGCCGGTCGAAGGCCACGACAATTTTCAGGACGGCCACGAGTTCATCGGGCGCGGCGGCCAGCGCGGCCCGCAGAAAGACATCCTCCTGCCCGGCACCTACTACATCAACCCTTTGCTCTTCAAGGTGATTCCGGAAACGGCCCAGGAAGTTAAGCCCGGCGAGGTCGCCGTCATCGTCTCGAACACCGGCAAAGACCCTTCGGACGAAGTGCGCAAGCAGATGGCCGCCAAGGTCAGAGAGCGCATGGAGCGCGAAGAGCTGGAGCAGGCAGAGCAGTCCGCCATTCGTCTGGACAAGATCGACGACGGGCGCACCGCCGCCGAGATCAAGGAAGAGTTGATGTCCGGCGACCCGGCTGACCGCCGCCTCGATCAGGGCGCGCACGAAGCCTACGTCGTGCCCGAAGGCTATCGCGGCATCCAGGAGTCGGTCGTCGGCCCCGGTCGCTACTACGTCAACACGCTGGCGATTTCGCCGATCGTGATTCCGACCACCAACCAGACCGTCGAATGGACTGCCGGAGAAACGGCCAACACCTTCGACCCCTTTGAGGTCATCTCGAAGGACGGCTTCACGATGCAGCTCGAAGTGCGCGTCGTCTTTCGCGTCAAACCGGAAGACGCGCCCTTCATGGTCGCCAAGATCGGCGGCATTGACCGCTTGATCCAGAACGTGATGCATCCCTTGATCGACTCGATCTTCCGCAATCAGGCATCGGAGTCTTCGGCGATGGCCTACCTCCAGAACCGCCACGAGGAGCAGGAGCGCGCAGAGGCGCGCGTCCGCGCGCACCTCCTCAAGTACCACGTGGATGTCGTCAACGTGCTCATCTGCCACATCCATCTGCCCGAAGAGCTGATGAAGACGCAGACCGAGAAGATCCTCGCGGAGCAGCGGCAGAGCATGTACGACGCTCAACGTGAGGCTGAGGACAAACGCATCCAGCTCGAAAAGATACGCGCGCAGGCAGACAACCAAAAGCCTTTGATGGCCGAGATCGTCGGCGTCGAGATCGCAGGCAAGCGCGCAGAGCAGCGCAAGGCCGAAGCAGACGGCGAGGCGCACTACATTCTGGCGACGGGGCGCGCCGAAGCCGAGAAGGTGAGGCTGATGGGTGAAGCCCAGGGCGTCGCCTATCACGAACAGGTCAACGCTCTCGGCCCGCAGGGCGTAGCCTTGGTCGAGACGCTGAAGGTAATCGGCGAGAAGAACGTGCGCATCACACCAGACGTAATGGCCTCCGGTAACGGCGGCGATGGCGCCGGAAGCCTGGGCACCCTGCTCCTGCTGAATC
>JAFBAJ010000218.1 GCA_019247865.1 Acidobacteriota bacterium | reverse complement strand
CTGCGGCTCGGCATCGAGCGCGGCTGGCAGCCTTTCGGCTGCGACATACGCCTCTCGCCGTACATCCGCGACGTGGGACAATTTCCGCTCTGGGAAGGCCGCCTGCTGGAGATAGATTTCGGCGGCGCGCGCTTCGACGCAGTCCGTTTCAATCACGTGCTTGAGCACACGCAGAACCCGCTCGCGGAACTGGAGCGCAGCCGCGAGCTTTTGAGTCCCGGCGGCGTCCTTTACATCAGCGTGCCGAACGTCGCGGGCATCAGCACGCATCTCAAAAACCTGCAAAGCCGCCTGCATCTCAAAAAGCGGCGCTGGCGACATTACGCGGCGCTCCATCACCTCTGGTTCTTCACGCCCAGGACGCTCCGGCAAATGATCGAACGCGCGGGCCTGCGCGTCCTGATGTGGGAGACGCCGGTCTTTAAGAAGGACGGCCAGAGCGCGCTCGTCGAAGCGAGTCAGCGGCAACTGCTCGAAAAATCCAGAAGCTCAAGCATACTTGATTTCTACTGCACCAGAGCAAACGAATGAAGGCCACAGAGACACAGAGACACAGAGTTTTTCACCAGAGCATTCAAACACGAGAACTCCTTTTATCTGCTCTGTCTCTCTGTGTCTCTGTGGCAAATTTGCGATGAGAATCTTGCAGGTCTGTTCGGCGCGGACGCTCGGCGGGGGCGAAAGGCATGTCGCCGACCTCTCGAACTCTCTCGCCCGGCGCGGCCATCAGGTTTACGTCGCCCTCGCGCCCGGCTCGCCGCTCAAAGCCCGTCTGACTGAGCTTCCGACGAAAAATATCTTTGAGCTTCGCCTGCGCAACGCCTTCGACGTGCCGAGCGCGCAACGCCTCGCGCGCCTCATCCGCGAAGAACAGATCGAAGTCGTGCATGCACACCTCGCGCGCGATTATCCGCTCGCGTCGCTCGCCGTAAGGCGTGACGCGCAGCTCGTCGTCACGCGCCACGTGATGTTCCCGCTCAATCGTCTGCACAAGCTGACGCTCAAGCGCGTCGCACGCGTCATCGCCGTCTCGGAGGCCGTCGCACGCGCCCTCGGCGCACAGAAGCTCTGCGCCGAAAGCAAGATTCGAGTCATTCCCAACGGCATTGATTTGAAGAGATTCGAAGACGTGCGCCCTCAAGAGGCGCGCGCTTTGATCGGACTTGAAAGCCGGTTGCTGGTCGGCACGGTGGGCAGTCTCCTGCCGCTCAAAGGACACGAAGAGTTCATACGTGCGGCGGCGCGGATCGTCGCCGCGCGCGCTGATGTGGGCTTCGTTATCATCTGCGGCGACGGCAGTGGAGGGGCGCGCGAGGAGGAATATCGCGCGCAGCTCGAACGGCTCATCGCGGAGCTGAAGCTTGAGCAACATGTGCGCCTCATGAGCTGGCACGGGGAGCTGGCGCACTTTTACGGCGCGCTCGACGTGTATGTCTCGGCCTCGCACACGGAAGCCTTCGGCCTCTCGATCGTCGAAGCGATGGCGGCGGGACGCGCGTTGGTGGCGACCGCGACCGAAGGCGCGCGAGAGATCGTCAGCGACAAAGAGACGGGCCTGCTCGTCCCCGTGCGCGATGCTGAAAAGCTGGCGGAAGCGGTCGCCGCGCTGCTCGCGGATGAAGAGCTGCGAAACCTTCTCGGCTCGCGCGCGTATAGCGAGGCGCAGCGTTTCAGTCTGGAAAGAATGGTCGAAGCGACCGAGCGAGTTTATCTTGAGACCCTCGCTTCAAGCTAAACGCCGCTTCGAAATTTTGCCACAGAGGCACGGAGACACAGAGAAAATTTTGAGAACTTATTCAAACAATGAATGCTTCTTATGTGTCTCTGTGTCTCCGTGCCTCTGTGGCTCTTACATTTAAGGAGAAACATCATGGCCCTCAGTGAAGCTTTATTGCCGGAGTTCGATCACGAGATGGCGAACACACGGAAGACCCTCGAAAGAATCCCCGAAGACAAGTTCGATTGGAAGCCGCACGAGAAATCTATGTTGCTCGGACACCTGGCGACGCATCTCGCGACGCTCCCGTCCTGGGCTGTGCATGCGATCAAAGAGACCTCAATCGACATCGCGCCGGTGGACGGCCCGCCGATGAAGAACGAGCCCGCGACGACGCGGCAGGAGGTGCTCGACCGATTTGATGAGAGCGTGCAGAGCGCACGCGAGGCCATCGCCGGAGCAAGCGATGAAGACCTCTTCGTCAACTGGTCTCTGCTCTCCGGCGGCAACACTGTGCTGACGATGCCGCGCATAGCAGTCCTGCGCAGCTTCGTCATGAATCACAACATACATCACCGCGCGCAGCTCGGCGTCTACCTGCGCCTCAACGATGTCGCCGTGCCCTCGATCTACGGCCCGTCGGCGGACGAAGGAAGTATGTAAAAGATTGGTCTTTGGTCTTTGGTCTTTGGTCTTTGATGTCTGACTTAACTCGGATGACATCATTCAAGGTTGAGTCGCGTGCAAAGACCAAAGACCCAAAACCGTTTTTTACGGAAGCGAGGTCGCCAGAATCTTCTGTTCCTGCTCCTGCCGGAAGGCGCGCAGTTTTTCCCTCAGCTCCGGGCGCGAGTTGGCGAGGATGGCAATCGCCAGCAGGGCTGCGTTCTTGGCTCCGGCTTCGCCGATGGCGAGCGTGCCGACGGGAATCCCGCCGGGCATCTGGACGGTCGAGAGCAGAGAGTCGAGTCCCTGCAGGACGCTCTTCATCGGGACGCCTAAGACGGGGAGCGTGGTGTGCGCGGCGCAGACTCCCGCGAGATGTGCCGCGCCGCCCGCCGCCGCGATGACGACCTCCGTGCCGCGCGCCTCCGCGCCGCCGATGTACTCGGACACCAGCGCGGGCGTGCGGTGCGCGGACATCACGCGGCATTCGTGCGCGACGCCAAAGCTGCTCAGCGTCTCGTCCGCGTGCCGCATCGTCTCCCAGTCGGACTTGCTTCCCATGATGACCGCGACGAGCGGCGCTGCTGTTTCATTCGATGGTTCTGCCATAGTTTCCTTCTCTGATTAAAAGATTATTTCTTGCTGCGATTCAAAAGCTCTTCCTGGAGCTGTCGAATCCGGTCTTCTGCGCCGGCGCGTGATGCTGCGTCGATGGTGATGGTCAGGCGCAGGTGGTCGCCGTCGGTCGCGCCCTCCGGAAGCAGCGCGACGGGCAGGTCTATCTGCGTCTCTTCGTCGTCGCCGACGAGGATGACGGCCATGTCGTTGTCTTCTATCCGATCTATCACGCCGTGGATGTGTGCGGCGTGCGCGCCTGAATCTTTTTCGCTCATCACTTGAGGCCCTCGCTCCAGCCGGATGGTTTGCCCTTCTTCTCGCGTTTCGGCGGCGGGCCGTAGTCGCCGTAGGAGACGAAGCCCGTCCGGTCCGAGTCGTCCTTCTGCGGCTCGCGCCCGGCCCACTCGTTGCCCTTGAGGTCGCGCTCGGTCTTGATCTCGTAGAGCTTGCCGTTCTCCATCTTGCCGTTGGTCTTGATCGTGATCTCGCCCTGCAAGTCCGTCCGGTAGAGCTTGGCTCCGATGGC
>JAFBAJ010000002.1 GCA_019247865.1 Acidobacteriota bacterium | reverse complement strand
AGGCGCTCGAACAGCTCGCGCACCTGCGGGAAAGGCCGGACGCGCGGCAGATACTCGCGCTTGAAGAGACGGCTCCGATGCTCCTCCATCTTTTCGCCGAACTCTTCGAGCTCCTCTCTTGAGAAAAAGACCGGCAGCAGCTGGTCGCTGCCCTTCCCGATCTGATGCCGCACCTGCTGGTACGGCACGTCCTTGCCGAACTCCCTGAAGGTCTCTTTCCAGGCCTGCGCGTGCAGGTCTACAGAGTCGATCAGCGTCCCATCGATGTCGAAAATCACGGCCTTAATCATGCACACACATTACACTAACCTGCTCCAATTAGGAAAAGAGAGCGGCTGTCTCCTGTCCGAATCTGACCTGCCTTTTGTTTGAGTTTGATACGGTTAACGAAAGAGCGCCGGGCTCTCAACAATCGGCCGGAAATCCATCAACCGTTGAAATCTCTAGGGATTAAAGTTTTGCCTTGAAGTTAAAACGAAAAAGCAATCATCGGCACGAGCGTTGCAGTTGCAGCTCTCTATATACAAGCAGGGTAAAATTTCGTTTGGGCTCGAAAGAGAGCCGAGGAGTGTGTTATGTCAAAAGCTAAACTTGTGACCGGATTATTCAAGACGCGCGTGGCGGCAGAGGCGGCCGTGGATGCGATTATCAAGCGGGGCTATACGCGCGACGACATCAGCGTGCTGATGTCCGACGCGACGAAGAGCAAGGAGTTCGCGGTCGAGACGCGGACGCATGCTGCGGACGGAGCGGGCATCGGCGGCGCGGTCGGCGGCGCAGTCGGAGCGGCGCTCGCGGCCATCGCGGCGGTCGGAACTTCGATTGCCCTGCCGGGCATCGGTCTCATCATCGCCGGGCCAATCGCGGCGGCGCTCGCGGGAGCCGGAGCCGGCGGAGCGACGGGCGGCATCATCGGCGCGCTCATCGGCGCGGGCATCCCTGAGCATCGCGCGAAGGTCTATGACGCGGGACTGCGCGGCGGCGGCATCCTCCTCGGCGTCGAATCGCGCTCGGACGAGGATGCAGACAAGCTCGAAGAGCTCCTCGAAGACATCGGGGCCGAGCACGTCAGGCAGGAGTAAAACGGACTTTGGACTTAGGTCTTTGCACGTAACTCGACCTTGAGTGAGACATCAAAGACCTAAGGCCCAAGACCAAAGGCCCTGGAGTTAATCATGCAATTCACAGAAAAATTCATCGAGATAGACGCGCCGCTTGAGCGCGTCTTTGATCTCTTCAGCAACTTCGAGAATTTTCCGCGCTGGATGCGTAACATCAAGGACGTGCATTACAGCGGGCGCGGCCTGACGCGCTGGACGGCGCGCGCGCCGCTCGGCTCGGAGGTCGAGTGGGAAGCGGAGACGACGATCTTTCAGCCGGACCACAAGATCGCCTGGCGCAGCGTGCGCGGAGACCTGGACACAGAGGGCGAAGTGATCTTTGAAGAGTCGCGTTACGGGACGACGCTGGTGCACGTCGTCCTCGGATATGACCTGCCGGCCGGAAGGCTCGGCTCGATGGTCGCGCATCTCTTCAGCAAGAACCCGGAACAGGAACTCGAAGAGGACCTGGAGCGCTTCGCGGCGGTGGCCGAAGGGCGCAGGCCCATCAAGCCGCAGTACGCGGATGAGAAGCGGCGTGAGGAGGATGATCGTCCGTCGCCTCCTTCCAGACCCTCCAGAGACGACCGGCGCGGCGGCAGGAGCCGGGACGCTTACATCTACGACGGCAAAGAGGTGCGCCCGTATGAACACGGCGAAGGCCACCCGCGCGACCGTGAAGAGAGGCCAGACCGTCCGGACGAACGCGAAGAACGGCGCTCGCGCGGACGCGTGGGCAGTCGCTTTGAGGAAGAGCTGCGGGCCGCGCGCCGCAGCCAGCTCGAAAGCGCGCGCCGCTACCGCGAAGAGCGCGAGCTTGACGAGCAGCGCCGTGACAGAGCCGAACGAGATGAGCGCGTTCGCCGCGCGGACGAACGCGAGCGCAGGCGATTCTACGCAGACGCTCCGCCGCGCCAGGACGAAGCGCCGCGACGCGACGAGCGGCCACACAGACATGCGCTGACGCCGCGCGAGCGTGCACGCGAACGCGAACGACGCGAACCCGACTACAGCTATTCGGAAAAGGCTTTCAGCCGCGGCATCGACAAGCTCTATGATGATCCGCCGAGCACGCGCTGGAGAAGGTAGAACTTAAAAGTCGAAAACAAAAAAAGGGAAGATGAAGAATTCGCTCTTCATCTTCCCTTTTAGCTTTTCACTTCGACGTTTATCTTTTTATCGCGTCGCCGATATCTTCGATAGCTTCGCCGACCTTGCGTTTGGCCGTGCCGTAGCCTTCCTGTATGTTGCCGCCGGCGCGGTCGGCCTGTCCTTCGGCTTCCATGTCTCTGTCGTCAATGGCGCGTCCGACATTCTCTTTGACAGCGCCTTTGGCCTGATCCCATTTGCCTTCGATCTCATCCTTGTTCGGTAAACCCATGATGCAATCTCCTCCCTCTCGAATCTCTTACACGGCGAGCGCGCGAGCGCAAAAAGTTGCTGGCTTTTCAATCGCCCGCGCTGCTCTTCAGCTTGCGCAGGAATGAATGGCAAGCCATGTTCCAGACTTGGGTCTGCACCGCGAAGTGTTGCAGAGAGAAAGGATGCGGGAGGAAAGAGCTTTCGAGCGGTCTCTTTGAATGAGCCGCAGCGGGTACGTTTCCGTACATTCAGCGCGAACGGCGTGCTTCATCTTCGGACAATGCGAGATACAGTAAACTCGTCGGCCAAGCGTCAACGTCAGTACCGCCTGCGGTAGCGGGCGGGTCTCAACCTTGAAGACCCGCCCGCTACCGCAGGCGGTACTGACCTGAATGCCTGTTATCCTTCGTTCATCAGGAGCCCCATCGCCTGCTCCAGCACGTCTATCACGTCGAAGGGCTTCTTGATGACGGCGTCGAGACGGCCGTGTTGATAGTCTTCCGGCTTGACCATCTCCGGCCAGCCTGTGGCGAGAATGAAGATCGTGTCCGGGCTCTGCTCTTTGACCCAGCGCGCGATCTGCAGGCCGCTCACTTCCGGCAGGCCGAGGTCGGAGATGACCAGATCGAACTTCTCTTCCTTCGCCTCTTCGAGCCGCCGGATGGCCTGCGAGCCGGTCGCGGCCTCTGAGACCTGATGCCCCGCGCCCTCGAAGGCGTCGCGCAGAATGGCGCGCACGCGCTCTTCGTCTTCGATGACGAGGACGCGCGCGGGCTTGATCTTCAAGTTCGTGGCCGGAGTCTCCGGCTGCGGCTTCTCTCCGCGCGCAGGTTTTTCGTAGAGCGGCAGGCGGACTTCAAAGCGTGTGCCGTAGCCCTCTTCGCTGACGACCATGATGCGCCCGCCGTGCCGCGCGATGATGCCGTGCGAGGCGGCGAGGCCGAGCCCCGTCCCGCGCTCGCCTTTGGTCGTGTAGAAGGGTTCGAAGATGCGTTCGACGACATCGGGCGGCATCCCGCAGCCCGTGTCCGCCACCCAGAAACAGACGCCGTCCAGCTCTGCGCGCGTGCCCGTTTCGATGGTTCCGCCTTCGGGCATCGCGTCCACCGCGTTGAAGATCAGATTGAGAATCACTTCGCGCAGCTCGGCCGACTCGCCGAGGACGTAGACCGCGCCCTGATTCTCGATGGTCACGTCGATGCTCTGGCCGTTGCGCGTGGCCGAGCGGTTCTGCCACTTGGGCCGCGCGATCTCGACGCTCGAAGAGACCAGCTCCGCGAGGTCAACGGGCGCGAACTCCTGCGCCGTGTCGCGGCGCGCGAAATCCAGAATGCGCCGCAGGGTTTGCGAGCCGTCGGCGACCGCGCGCGTGATGACTTCGAGACTCTTGGCCGTCGCTTCGTCCGGCGTGCGCATCATCAGGAGCTGCGCGCGTCCCTGAATCACGGTCAGAGCGTTGTTGAGATTATGCGCGACGCCCGCGGCCAGCTCGCCGACCGCGCGCAGCTTGTCGGATTGCGCCATCCGTTCCTGCGCGCGCTTGCGCTCGGTCATGTCGCGCAGGAAGACGAGCGCGCCGCTCACGCCGCCGTCCCGCCAGAGCGGAGAGGTGTGCGCCTCTACATAGCGCACGGTCGCGTCGGCGGTGATGACCTGCACTTCAAAGCGCGTGTCTTCGCCCGCGAAGGTGCGCGCCAGATTGCTTGAGACGTTGTCTCTGGATTCGGCGGCCACGATCTCGCTCAGGTGTCGCCCCAGGAGCCCCGTCGGAATGAGATTGCTCGAAGCGCGCGCGCGCTCGTTCATCCACGTAAAGCGTCCCGTCGGATCGAGCGTGTATATTTCGTCCGGCGCGAAGTCGGCGAGGCTCGCCATGAAAGATTTGTGTTCGAGGATCTCTGCTTCGGCGCGTCTCAGCTCCGAGATGTCGCGCGCGATGACGATGGCGCTGCCCGCCAATTTTGCGCGCGCGTCCTTGAGGGGAATCACGTTGAGCAGCGTCGGGCGATTCGCCTGCGCGCCCGCCATGATCTCGACCTCGACCGCTTCGCCGTTCCGGATGGCGCGATCCACCAGACACTCGGTCGCGCCCGCGACCCGCCACAGCATCTCGCAGCAGCGCCGCCCGATGAGCTGTTCGGCCTCGAAACCTTCGAGCCGCTCGGTCGCCTGATTGATGCGGCTCAGCCGCCGCTCCTCGTCAAAGAGGTAGAGCGCGTCGGGCAGCGCATCGAACGCGGCCTCCAGGAGCGGCGCAGAGTCCAGCAGAACGACCGGCACGGGACGTTCTTCGGCAATCAGCTCGGCGGATATATCAAGAATGTCCATCTTATCGAACATTGTGGGTCGTAACTGGGAACGGCAAGGACTGCCGCTCCGAAGGGCACAGGTATGTTAGCAGAAAGGGGCGGGCGAGAGCCAGAGAAAAATCGGGCGGGCTTTCAAAGCTTTGAAAGCCCGCCCGATTCGGTTAAACGCTCGACCTGCTTCGCTTTAGAACTCGAAGCGGGCTCCGAACTGAATCTGGCGCTCACGGAAAACCGTGTTGCCGGCTTCGTTGGGAACCGTGAAGGTCGGGTCGAAGGTCAGAATCGGCGTTCCGACCGGCAGCCCCTGCGCGTTGCCCGCGGCGGCCGTCG
>JAFBAJ010000641.1 GCA_019247865.1 Acidobacteriota bacterium | reverse complement strand
CTCTTCGAGTTCGGCGACGAGGACGGCGCGGGCGACGAAGTGCGCCTGCAACATCCGCTCGGCCTGCTCTTTCATGAGGGCAAAGTCTTCATCGCGGACACGTACAATCACAAGCTCAAACAGCTCGACCCGCAGGCGCGCTCCGTCAGGACCTACGCCGGAACAGGCAAGCCCGGACAGGCGGACGGCGCAGCTCCATCCTTTTATGAGCCTGGCGGATTGAGCTACGCGAATGGAAAACTGTACGTCGCGGACACGAACAATCACGCAGTGCGCGTGGTTGATGTAAAGACTGGCGAGACCGCTACGCTCAAGATCAAAGATTTGCAGCCGCCCGCCGCGAGCGCGCCCACGGAAACGGATGCTGCCTCCGCGCCGAACTCCGAAGAGCTCAAGCTGGGGCCGCAACGCCTGCGCGTGGGCAGCGACGGCGCGCTGCTGATAGATGTCGCGCTGCCCGCGGGCTACCATCTCAACGGGGCCGCGCCGCAGCGTTACAAAATCTCCATCGAGAAGGGAAGCGCCGCCCTCGCGCTCAAAGGTGACGCGCCCGCCGCGCTCTCGCGAACGGACAAAGCTTTACAGCTTCCCCTTCATATTCCTTTGCAGGCGCGCGAGGCCGGACCAGCTCTCCTCCGCATCAACCTCACGCTCTATTACTGCCGCGAAGACAACACCGGCACCTGCCAGATCAAAACGCTCGTCTGGCTCGCGCCCGTCGAGGTCACAAACGAAGAGCGCGCCCCGCAGGAAGTTAAAGCGCAGGCGAAGATTCAGTAGAAGTCTCACGCCAAGGCGCAAAGACGCAAAGAAAGCAGTTCAGCTTTTCTTTGCGTCTTTGCGCCTTTGCGTGAAATTGCTTTATCTGATGAGAGAAAGCATGGAGGCCGGTTGCGGCACGGTGTCTGTGGCTTCGGCTCGGTCGCGCGCGGCGGGCGCGGCGTCCTGCGGGGCGGCGGAGAGCGCGAGCGCGAGGAGCCCGGAGGCTTCGGTCAGGAGCCGCTGCCGGTTAGAGTCGTATTCGCCGAGCGTCGTCGAATAGAGCGCGACCGTCCCGAACAACTCCTTGCCCTTGATGATGGGAAAGACCGCGAGCGTGCGGTAGTCCGCGAACTTCTCCGCGAGGTTGGGCGGCAGGTCGAGCTTAGGGTCTGTGTTGCAGAAGGGATGGCGATTGGCGATGACCCAGCCGGAGACGCCTTCGCCGGGCGCGACCGTGCGTCCGACCAGCGAGGCCGCGTGCAGTCCGGACGCGTGCGTGATCTGATAATCGCCGCTGAGCGTATCGGCCATCGTCACCGCGCAGGTCTCGTACGGCGCGATGTGGCGCAGTCCCTCGACGAAGGCGGTCACGATCTCTTCACGCCCGCTCGCCTGATGCAGCGTCTGGACGAGGCTATACAGCGCGCGCAACTCTTCGAGCGCGAATTCCTTCTGTGTCTCAGTGTTCGTCGTCATGGCTTCCATCAGTCCCGCCGCGGGCGCGACCTCGCGCGCGGCTTCGGATAACTGCTCGACCGGCTCGATGCCGAAGGTCGGCAGCGGTGCGTCTCGATGTGCACGAATCTCAGCCTCGAACTCCGGCAGGTGCGTGATGAACGTCCCCACCACACGCGGGTCGTACTGCGTGCCGCTGTTCGTCATCAGAAATTCGATGGCCTGCTCGCGCGTCATCCCTTTGCGATACTGTCTGTCTTCGCGGACGGCGTCGAAGCAGTCGACCACCGACAGCACTCTCGCCGTTAACGGAATGTCTTCACCGGACAAGCCATCCGGATAACCTTTCCCGTCCCAACGCTCGTGGTGATGTCTGACGACCGGCACGACCGGATAGGGAAACTCCACTCGTCCGAGAATCTGTGCGCCGATGATGGTGTGCATCTTCATCTTCTCGAACTCGGCGGCGGTGAGCTTGCCGGGTTTGTTGAGGATGTAATCGGGCACGGCGATCTTGCCGATGTCATGGAGCAGGGCTCCGGCTTTCAAAGCATCGACTTCGGATTCCGAACAGCCGAGGAGGCGAGCGACGCCGGCGGCGTAGATTTGAACGCGGAGGACGTGTTCGTGTGTGACTTCGTCTTTGGCGTTGATGGCGACGGCGAGCGCTTCGACCATCTCGTGATGCGCCTTTTCGAGCGAGCGGATGCGCTCCTGTATGCTGTTGCGGTACTGCCTGTGGCCGAGGTAGATGGCGAGGAGGAGCGGCGCGCCGATGATAATCATCATCATCAAGTCGTATTGCAGCGCGATGTACATCAGGGACGCGGCTGCGCTCGTCGAGAGAAACATCGGAGCCGCCCACAGGAGGCTGGCCTTCCAGCTTGCGAACACCGGATGGCCGTTGCGCAGTGCGAAGAGCGTCGAGATGAGTCCCGTGTTGACGATGATGTGCGTGATGCTCGCCGCGAGCAGGGCGATGGCGACGAGCGGGAAAGCTTTGGAACTGGAACCGGCGAAGCTCCCGCCGAAACGTATCACCCACAGCAAAGTCGCGCCCGCCGCTGCGATGGCGAGCGACATCATGCCGAACGAGAAGAGATTGCTCGACAGGCGACGCACGGTGCGCCGCGAAGAGGTAAAGCCTTCGATGCCCGCGATGAAGATCGAAGCCGCCAGCCCGTAACGGCAGACGACCAGCAGCACAATCGCGTCAGAGAGCGTGAAGGTAAACTTTTCGTGCGAGGTCTTTAAGACAGAGGGGACTGGAAACGTGTTCGGGAACATCCCCGTGACGATGGTCAGAGGCACAAGCGCGAGAATCATCAAACCGTCGGACGCAGCATAGCCCGTGGCGACGTGCGCGGCGGCGGCCATCCATAAAGCGATGCCGGCGGCGCTCACTAAGGCCGTGTATGCGCGACAGGCTGTCCGACTCTGTGCCCTGTGCATGGTCTCTGACCCCTTCACAATTTAGCGGACCGGAAAGAGCGCGCTCGTGCTCAACAGTCTGCGGACCCCTGTCGGCACGGCCGCTTCACCCTGAATCATCACGCGCCCTTCGCCGCCCGCAATCGAGCTCGGGTCGATCAGATTCGAAGCCCACAGGTCTTGATTCTCAAAAGCCCATTCGCTGCGGCGTGTGTTCTTCAGCTCGCCGTCGGCTTCGACGACTCCGCTGCTCACGACGAGCCCGCTACTGACGACGAGGCCGCTGCTTACGACGAGGCCGCTGCTGACCACCAGACCGCTGCTCATGATG
>JAFBAJ010000705.1 GCA_019247865.1 Acidobacteriota bacterium | reverse complement strand
ACGCCGCCGGTTGAGGCCGGATGGATAAAAGCGACGAGGCACCCGCCCGCACCGACGCGCGGAGCTTCGTCTATCAAACGCGCGCCGCCCTCTTTGAGTCGCGCGAGGCTGGCGCGTATATCTTCGACGCGGACGGCGATGTGATGTATGCCGGGGCCGCGCTTCTCTAAAAATTTGGCGATGGGCGAATCCTCGCTCGTCGGCTCCAGCAGCTCGACGCGCGGCTCGCCGACGGGCAGCATCGCCACACGCACTTTCTGCTCCGCGACCTCTTCGGTCTCGACGACCTCCAGCCCCAGCGCGTCGCGCCAGAACCCGATCGCCTCATCAATCCCGCGCGTGGCGATTCCAATGTGCTCAAGTTTCATAAAAGCAGGAGTCAGGAGTCAGAATCCGGAAGTCAGAAGAAAAGCAGCAAGCCTTTTCATTCTGGCTTCTGGCTTCCGGCTTCTGGCTTCTCCATTAGCGTTTCCACCGCCGAATACGGGTCGCGGCGCTTGTCTGCGACCTCTGCGGCCAGTTGGTCAAGTCTCTCAGATGCCGAATCGGCTGCGAGAGTTCGCGCCAGCAGCCGTTCGCGCAGCAGTTCGAGAATGCGCCAGCGAGCGATGGCGTGCCGCCGCTCGGCAGAGGCCTCCGTCCGGCGCTGGTACTCGTAATATTTTTCAATCGCCGCCGCCAGGTCGTCGATGCCCTTGCTCTCCGTCGCCACGGTCTTGATGATCGGCGGCTGCCAGTAGTCCGGACGCATCGCCAGCGAGAGCAGAGCTTCCAGCTCTTTCTCCGTCCGCAGGACGCCTTCGCGGTCGGCTTTGTTAATCACGAAGACATCGCCGATCTCCATGATCCCGGCCTTGATGGCCTGTATGTCGTCGCCCATGCCGGGCACGAGCACGACGACCGAAACATCCGCCGTCTTGACGATCTCGACCTCGTCCTGGCCGACCCCGACCGTCTCGACGATGACCTTGTCGTATCCTGCGGCATCGAGAATCGCCACCGCATCCACGGTCGCACGCGCCAGCCCGCCGAGATTGCCGCGCGTCGCCATCGAGCGGATAAAGACGCCGCGATCAAGTCCCAGAGTCTGCATCCGTATGCGGTCGCCCAGAATCGCGCCGCCGGAAAAAGGGCTCGAAGGATCAACGGCGACGATGCCGACACGCTCTCCGCGCTGCCGGTAGAGCAGAGCCAGCTTGTCAACGAGCGAAGACTTCCCGGCTCCGGGCGAGCCGGTGATCCCGATCACCACCGCGCGCCCAGTGTGCGCAAACACGGCCTTCATCAACTCCGCCGCATCGCCGACGCCATCCTCGACCTTTGAAATGGCGCGAGCCACCGCGCGCGCCTCACCCGACAGGATTTTTTCGATGCCGCTTATCACTGCCTTAACAGTTGTCGCGCGATGACGATGCGTTGAATCTCGGAGGTTCCTTCGCCGATGGTGCAGAGCTTGGAGTCGCGCCAGTATTTTTCGGGCGGATAGTCTTTGGTGTAGCCGTAGCCGCCGTGTATCTGGATGGCCTCTTCGCAGACGCGGACGCTCATCTCGGAAGCGTACATCTTCGCCATCGCGGACTCTTTGGTCACGCGCTTGCCATGATCTTTGAGATAGCAGGCGCGGTACATCAGGAGGCGCGCGGCCTCCAGCTCGGTCGCCATGTTGGCGAGCTTGAACTGGATGGCCTGAAACTCCGCGATGGGCTTGCCGAACTGTTGCCGCTCCTTGGCGTAACGCACGGCCGATTCATACGCGCCCTGCGCGATGCCGACCGCGAGCGCGGCGATCGAGATGCGCCCGCCATCGAGCACCTGCATCGCCTGTAAAAACCCTTCGCCTTCGTTGCCGACGCGGTTCTCGTCCGGCACGTGGCAATCTTCAAAGACCACGCTCGCGGTCTCGGACGCACGCAGGCCGAGCTTGTTCTCCTTCTTCGCGGGCGCAAAACCCTTCATGCCCTTCTCGAAGATAAAGGCCGTGATGCCCTTGTTGCCTTTTGAGCGATCGGTGACGGCGACGGCGACGCACGTGTCTCCGTGAATCGCGTGCGTGATGAAATTCTTCGAGCCGTTGACGAGCCAGCCGCCGTTCTCCCTCACGGCCGTCGTGCGTGTGCCGGAAGCGTCGGAACCGGCGCTCGGCTCGGTCAGTCCCCACGCGCCGAGATGCTTGCCCTGCGCGAGCGGGACGAGGAACTTCTGCTTCTGTTCTTCCGTGCCGAAGGTGTAGATGTGGTTCGAGCAGAGCGAATTGTGCGCGGCGACGGAGATGCCGACGGAGCCGTCCACGCGCGAGAGCTCTTCGACGATGGTCGCGTATTCGACATAGCCCATCCCCGCGCCGCCGTACTCTTCCGGAAAGATGACGCCCATCAATCCCAGCTCGGCGAGCTTAGGGACTAATTCAATCGGGAAATGCTGCGTCTCGTCCCACTCCATCACATGCGGCGCGATCTCCGCCTCGGCGAACTCGCGCACGCTCATCTTGACCTGTTGCTGTTCTTCGCTTAACTCGAATTCCATGTCCAAGCCCCTTCGATAGGTCTCAAGTCTCAAGTCCCAAGTCCCAAGTCAAGAACCTGTCTTTGACTTGGGACTTGAAGACCTGGGACCTGGGACTCATTGTACCCTAACCCCTGCGCCCGCCGTGAGTCGCGCCGCGCGCTTTGGCCTTTGTCGCCGCCCTCTTTTTCGCGGGCGGGCGCATCAGACGCGTGACTTCCGCGGGCGCGAGCAGCCGCCACTGTTTCGGCGCGAGCGGCTCCAGCGTCAGCGAGCCGAGGCGGACGCGTCGCAGCTTCAAGACCGAATGGCCGATGGCATCGAACATGCGCCGGATCTGCTGGTTGCGCCCCTCGTGCAGAATCACTTCGTACCAGACGTTGTGCGCCGTCTCGTCAACCTTTTCGATCTCGGCGGGAGCCGTTCGCACGCCGTCGTCGAGGCGTATGCCGCGACGCAGTCGCTCGATGGCGCTGTCGGGCGGGACGCCCTTGACCTTCACTTCGTAAACCTTCGCCACGCGATTGCGCGCGGAGGTGATGAAGTTCGTCAGCTCGCCGTCGTTCGTCAGGAGCAGCAAGCCCTCCGTGTTGAAATCCAGACGCCCGACCGGATGTAGACGGCCGAGCGACTGCGGCACCAGTTCGGTCACGAGCGGACGGCCTTCCGGGTCTGCGACGCTCGACAGATAACCGCGCGGCTTGTTGAGCAGGACGTAAACCTTCTCGCGCGCTTCGAGCAGCGGATTGATGAGACGACCGCGCACCTTGATGTGATCCTGCGCCGGGTCTGCTTTCGTCCCCGGCTCGGTCACGACCTTGCCGTTGATGGTCACCTCGCCCGCCGCGATCAGCTCCTCGGCATGACGACGCGAAGCGACGCCCGCCGCCGCGATCAATTTTTGCAGCCGTTCTGCTTTCACGCGCCTCCCGCTAAGTCTTCAAAGTCCTCGACGTTCGGCAGCTCCGTCAAATCCTTCAAACCGAATTGGAGGAGGAACTCTTTCGAGGTGCCGTACA
>JAFBAJ010000689.1 GCA_019247865.1 Acidobacteriota bacterium | reverse complement strand
CCCGTGCCGCCTGCATTCCCATTGATGGTGATCCAACTGTCACTCTGCACAGCCTGCCAGTCGCACGTGCTGGTGGTATTCAGATTGAAGCTTCCGTTCCCGCCCGTCACCGGGAAGCTCTGAGAATTAAATGAGAGCGAGTAAGTGCAGCCGAGCCTGAAGGTCTGTGAGAACTCGGAAGTATTGCCGTTCGGGTCGGTCGCCGTCATCGTCGCATAAAAGCCCTGATAGCTGATGCCGGTCGCGAACGTGTTGTTAAAGACGGCGTTGCCGCCGCTGTCGGTCGTCAATGCAACCGAGCCGATGTAAGTACTGCCTTCACCGTTACCTGACGGGTCGCCTTGCGGGCTGACGAAAAATTCGAGCGTCAGGGCCGTGTTCGGCGTCGAGTTGATCGAGCCGCGCACGGTCGTGTTGCCGCCCGCGCTCGACCCGCTCGTGATGACCGGAAAGTTCTGAAAATTATTCGGGCCTGTGTCCCCATCCATAAAGTCGTTCGGCGTGACTCCGCCCGGATGTAGATCGATGCCGAGGTCTGTGTTGAGAAAGATGCGATTGCGCCGGATGTTGTTCGCAGTGCCTGCCTGAACGTAAACGCCCGCGCCGCCGTTGTAGGCAAACACGTTGGCCTCGCCCGCGCCCGTCCCGCCGATCTGATTATCGTGTGCTGACTGAATGAAGACCGCGTCTCGCACGTTCCCGAGATTGAGACTGGCGGCGAGGTCTGTCCCGATAAAGTTGCCGCGCACGATGTTGTGGTCCGTGTTCGCGTCAAACATTCCGACGCCGAAAAAGTTTCCGCCGATGACGTTGCCTTTGCCCACGTCGCCGATGATGTTCGGGCTGGAGGACGGCCCCACGGGGTCGCCCGCGCCCTGCAACAGAGCGACGCCGCTCCCGCTGTTGCCGACCAGAGCGTTCCCATCCTTGTTCGTGCCGATGAAGTTGTTGAGGATACGATTGGAGTAGCAGCCATCGCCGTCCAGCAGGATGCCGTTGTCGTCGTTGCCGCTGATGACGTTGCGGCTCGCGGCGGTGTCGCCGCCGATGCGATTGCCGAACGCGTTTTGCAACCGAATCCCCTGTCTGCCGTTGCCGCTGTCCTGCGTGCCGTTGCTCCTGATGCCGACGAAATTGTTCTCGATGACGTTGCCCTGATCGGTCGCGCGATCCGCGTTCGGGTCGGCCGTAATCGTGATGCCGTTGCGCCCGTTGAGGTGAATCACGTTCCGCTGGCTGAGCGAAGTCCCGCCGATGCGGTTGTTGCGCGAGTTGTGTGTCCCGAAGACATCCGTGAAGGGAACGATATTAATGCCGTCGGACGCGTTGCTGAAAATCTCCGATCCTTCAAAGACACAGTTGTCCGAGCCGGAGACGAAGATGCCTTCTCGCTGAAAGTTCTGGATGATGAGATTGCGTATGGTCACGTCGAGCGATGCTGTAATGCTGAAGCCCGCATTGGCTCCGGCGTTGGCGCCGTTGATCGTCACCTTCGTCCCGTTGCTCTTGAGGCCGTCAATGCTATCCAGGCCCCACGTGATCTCCGGCAGCCCTGCCGTCAGCAGCACCGTGTCCACATTCGTCGCGAAAAATATTTCATCACGGACATCGCCGCCGACGCCGCTCGTGATAAAGCGGTACGGGCCGAGACTGGACGAGCAGCCAAGCGGAGGGGGCACCGTGCCGCTCCATGTCACCGCGCCGGTGACCATCGCCTGCTCGCCTGCCGTGAGCGATCTCCCCAGAGTGTTAACGCCCGAAGAGAGCAGCATCGCCTCGCGCAGGCTCAGCGTGCCGTCGCACACGTTCTGCGCAGTGTCCGTCGCCGTGTTGACGGTCAGCGTGCCGGCACGCGCCGCGCTCTCGTGCAGACAGAAGACGAAGAGCCCGCACATCAACATCAGAACCAATCTCACTCCGTAATGACTGCTTTTCATGGCCTAACCTCCCAAATCCAAAGAGACTTAAATTGTTGCCTTGCGGCGCTTTCACAGTTAAACTCGCGCTGCATCCAAGCCGACCGCGAGGCTGGCACTTATACCGTCGGGCCTCCTGCGAAGTCCTTTAACGCCCCTAAAATTGTTCTGAAATAGCTCTTTAACTCAGCATGAGCGAAGAAATCCGGCGAGTTTATGAATTCGGCCATTTTCGTCTGGATGTCGAGGAGTGCGCGCTCTGGCGCGACGGCGAGAAGATCGCGCTCACGCAGAAGGCTTTGGAGCTGCTGTTGATTCTGGTCGAGCATGACGGGCGGCTGGTGACGAAGGCCGAGCTGGTCGAAGCGCTCTGGCCGGACACCTACGTGGACGAGAACAACCTCGCCGTCACAGTCTCGATGCTCCGCAAGGCGTTCGGCGAGAAGGCCGGCGCGGGGCAGTTTATCGAGACCGTGCCGAAACGCGGCTATCGCTTCGTCGCGCCGGTCACAAAAATAACTCCCGGCAGCGGAGACCTCATCGTCGAGCGCCACGCGAGAACCGTCATCACGGTCGAGGAAGAGGAGCCGCCAAAGGAGCTTGAAGGAGATGCCGGGGCCGATGTGCGCAAGAGCCTCGCGGGCGAGACGCAGGCGAAAAGCATCTGGCGGCGACGCGCGCTCCCGCTCGGGCTCCTGCTGCTCGTCCTGACGCTCGCGGGCGCGCTCGCTTACGTGCTCTGGAAAGCAAAGCGCCAACGCGACTCGGCCGCCGCCGCAAACGCAGCGCAGCCGACCGCCACAGCATCTCCCATTCACAGCATCGCCATCCTGCCGCTCAAGACCATCGGCGCGGTGCAGCCGGGCGACGAGTACTTAGGCATCGGGATGGCCGACGCGCTGATCACGCGGCTCGGCAGCGTGCGCCAGCTCGCTGTACGCTCGACGAGCGCGATCATGCGTTACGCTAACTCTCCGCCGGAGCCGCGCGCGGCTGGGCGCGAGCTGGGCGTGGATGCTGTGCTCGAAGGCAGCCTGCAACACGAGGGCGACCGCCTGCGCCTGACGATGCAGCTCGTCGAGGTCAGCGACGGCGCGACCATCTGGACGGGACAGTTCGACGAACACCTGACCGGCCTCTTCGAGTTGCAGGATTCCATCTCCGGGCAGGTCGCGGCGGCGCTGCTGCCGCACATCTCAAGCGAGCAGCGAGAGCTGCTGGCGCGGCACGAGACGGATGACAGGGAAGCTTACAAGCTCTATCTCAAGGGGCGCTATCACTGGAACAAGCGGACGCCCGAAAGCTTGCAGGAGAGCATCAGGCTGCTTGATGAAGCGATTGCACGCGACCCGCTCTATGCTCTGGCCTACGCGGGGCTCGCGGACTCTTTCGTGCTGCTCAGCGAGTACGGCGTCGCGCCGCCCGCAGACACTTTCCCGCGCGCGAAGGTCGCCGCCGGCCGCGCCCTGCAGCTTGAGCCGGATTTGGCCGAAGCGCATACGACGCTCGCTTACGTGTTCGCCAGTTACGATTGGAATTTCGCGGAGGCCGAGCGCGAGTACCTGCGCGCGCTGGAGCTGAATCCGAACTACGCCACGGCGCATCAGTGGTACGGCGAGCTGCTCTGCGGCCTCAAACGCTTCGACGAATCGGAGCGCGAGCTGAACCGCGCCGTCTCGCTCGACCCGCTCTCGGCCGTGACCCAGATGGATGTCGGGCTGCTCCTCTTTTACCGGCGCGATTTCGACGCGGCCATCAGCCAGTTTCAGAAGACGGCGCAGAGCTTTCCTGATTTTCCTTCGACGCGGATGGCTCTCAGTCTGGTCTACGAGCGCGTCGGGAATCTGGACGGGGCCGCCGCCGCTTTGATCGAGTTTGTCCGGCTGCTGGGCGCGGACGAAAAGGCTGTCGGGTCACTGCGCGAGCTGTACAAACAGCAGGGCTATCAGGCTCTGCTCAAGACGCTGCTCGCGGGAGCCGATACTGAGGCGCGCAGGCATTACGTCCCGCCCTTCACACGGGCCGCCTTTTACACGCGCCTCAAAGATCGCGAGAATGCTTTGCTGTGGCTCGGCAAAGCCTACGCCGAGCGTTTTCGTTACGTCACTTATATCGGCGGCGACCCGACGTTCGACTTTCTGCGCGACGACGCGCGTTTTCAGGAGCTGCTCAAACGCGTCGGGCTGCCATAAGCAATTTCACGCCAAGGCGCAAAGACGCAAAGAAAAGCACTCTCTCTTTCTTTGCGCCTTTGCGCCTTGGCGTGAGACTATTTTTTTACTGATGCTAAAGATCGAAAAGCTCATCGCAGACCTGCCTGATAAGGAGGGCGCGCGCCTCTTCTTCGAGCGGCTACAGCGCGAGAGTGCGCGCGAGGCTGAACGTTTGATGAGACAGGAGGGCGTGCTCTCCGACGCGCTGGCGCTCTCGGCGTGGAGCCCGCTGCTTGCGACGACGCTCGCGCAGAACCCGGAATATCTGCAATGGCTCGCGCGCGAGCGCACGCAGACGCGCGTTCGTACGCGCGAAGAGCTGGGCGAATCGCTCGCGCGCTTTGCGCTCACCCAATCGCAGCTCGACCCGCAAATCATCCTCGCGCGCTTTCGCCGCCGCGAGCTGCTGCGCATCTACCTCCACGACATACGCAAGGTGAGCACGCTGGTCGAGATCACGGAGGAGCTGTCGAATCTGGCCGACGCGGTGCTCTCGTACGCGCTCAGTCTCGCGCGACAGGAGCTGGACAATCGCTACGGCGCGCCGCAGAAGATCGACGAGAAGGGACGCCTCACCAGCTCCAGCTTCTGCATCGTCGCGCTCGGCAAGCTCGGCTCCTTCGAGCTGAACTACGCTTCGGACATAGACCTTCTCTTTCTGTATGCAGAAGACGGCACGACCTCCGGCAAGGGCTCGCGCGGCGAGACGAGCAACCGCGAATATTTCGTGCGGCTGGCCGAGGCGGTCACGCGGATGGTTGGCAAGCCTTCGGGCGAGGGCGCGGCCTATCGCGTCGACCTGCGCCTCCGGCCCTTCGGACGCGACGGCGCGCTTGCTTCTTCTTTAGATGAAGCCGTGCGTTATTACCGACAGACGGCGCAGTCCTGGGAGCGGCAGGCGCTCATTCGCTCGCGCGCGGCGGCAGGGAGCGCAGAGCTTTACGCGCGTTTCGCGTCGCGTGTCCAGTCGTGCATCTACGCGGCGGACGTGACGGTGGAGCGCGCGCTCGGCGACGTGCGACTCGCCAAACAGAAGATCGACCGGCAGCACGCACACGACTCGCGCGGCTATAACGTCAAGCTCGGACGCGGCGGCATCCGCGAGATAGAGTTCATCGCGCAGGCCCTGCAACTCGCCTTCGGCGGACGCGACGAGTGGTTGAGAGCGCCGCATACGCTCATCAGCCTCGGCCGCCTGGCAGACCGCAGGCTCATCACCGAGCGCGAGCGCAACGAGCTGTCGGAAGCCTACGACTTCCTGCGCACGCTCGAACATCGCTTGCAGATGGAGCACGGCCTGCAAACTCACTCCGTGCCGGACGAAGCTGCGCGCCGCACGCTCTTTGCGCGGCGGATGAATTTCGTGGGCGAGCAGGCGCTCTCCGATTTCGACCGCACTCTGGAACAGCATACCTCTCAGGTGCGCGCGGCCTACGAACGCGTCTTCGGGCGCATCATCGAAGATGTGGAGACGGCCGCGACCCACGATTCGATCCCGGCACATGTCAGCGTGCGAGCCGGTTTGGACGAGCCTGTGGACGCCTTACAGGCGGCGGCTCATTCCGCCGCGACCGTCTTCGCGCCGCACGTCTCGCCGCAGGCGGACGCTTCTCTGATCGAATCGCTCGCACGAGATTTGAGCGCGGCGGCCGATCGCTCTCTCAACCGGCCACGTGCGTTAAAGCTTCTCGCACGCATCGCCTCCTCGCTCGACAAGTCGAATTTGAGAGCCGCGCTGACGCGGGCTCAGCTCGACGCGCTCGTGCAGCTCTGCGGAGTCTCGGAGTTCTTCGGCGAGCTGATCGCGGGCCACCCGTCGCTCGTCTCGGCCGTCGCGTGTGAAGAGAGTGAAGTGCCTGACTACCGCGCGCTCCTGCGTGCGGCGGTGGAGAGGGAAGCGAGCTTTCGCGCGGAGCTGGCCGCGCTGCGCCGCGCGTGGGCTGAGTTGCTGGTGCAGACGGGAACTCTGGATGCTGCGTGCGGCATCAACATGCGCGAGGCGAACCGGCGGCAGACTTTGCTCGCGGCGGCGAGCCTCGACGCGGGTTACCTGGTGGCGCAGCGTGAGCTGTCGCGTCGCTATGACGGGCTCATGGCGTTGCCGCAGTTGGCTGTGCTCGGCCTCGGCCGTCTCGGCGGCGCGGGGATGGATTACGGCTCAGACCTCGATGTCGTGCTGATCTACGATGAAGCGCAGCCGTCGCCCATCGCCGCGCTCAATCACGCGGAGGCTTACGCGCGGCTGGGCGAGCTGCTGGTCGCGTCGCTCTCCAGCCTGACGCGCGAAGGCTATCTCTATCGCGTCGATCTGCGCCTCCGGCCGGACGGGCGCAACGGCGCGACCGCGAACGGCGCGGAGGCTTTCGCCTCATACCTCTCGGAGCGCGCGCTGGTCTGGGAATGGTTGGCTTACGTCAAGCTGCGTGCGGTGGCTGGAGAAATGAGGCTCGGCGCGGAAGCCGAAGAGAGGGCGCGGCGCATCATCCACGAGCGTGCGCGCGAGACGGACGACGCGGTGCTGCGCGCGGAGACGCGGCGCGTGCGCGTGCGGCTCGAACAGGAACGCAGCCGCAGGCGCGGCGCGGGGCTCGACATCAAGTACGGCGCAGGCGGCATGCTCGATGTCTATTTCGCGACGCGCTACCTGCAACTGCGTGACGACGTGCCGGACACCTCGGAAGATCGCTCGACCGTCTCGATGCTCACGCGCCTGCGCGAGCGCGGCTCGCTCGACGGAGAAGATTTCCAGCGGATGAGCGAAGGCTACGCCATCCTCCGCGCCCTCGATCATCACCTGCGCCTCATCCTCGGCCGCTCCACACGCCTCCCCGCAGCAGACCACCCGGCCGTCTCCGACATCGCGCGCCGCATGGACTACCCTTCAGCCCAAGCCCTCCTCACGGACCTCACCGCGCACATGTCACACATCCGCGCGGCGTATGAACGAATAACGAAGGAATAAAAAGACGGGTTCGCGCAAAGGCGCAAAGGCGCAAAGAAAAGCTTAACTGTCTTCCTTTGCGTCTTTGCGCCTTTGCGTGAACTCTTACGCCTCACGGCTTTCGCTCTGCGCTGCTTCGTACCAGCAACGGAGGCACCACCTGTGCCGCGCCTCGCGCTCGCTCCAGGAATAATCCTGAGTCGGCAGACGGCGTGCGAGCAGTTGTTCTTCTTCGCTTAATTCTCGCCAGCTTTTGAGTTTTCCCTCGCCGCAGCGTGGGCAGCGGTCGTGTGTGTGTGCATCCATGATTTTGAAAATTCCTTTCCGGTTGAGAATCAAAGCGAAAGCGCGGTAATATCGCGCGCGTAAAATCCCGAAGCTCGTTCCCGAAAGCTTTAAGACAGAAAGCACGCCGGACAGATGATGCCATACATTCGCCGTCTCGCCGCACTCTTGGCGCTCCTCTGTATCTACGCTTCCGCCGCCACCTACGTCGTAGCCCAGCGCGATGATTCGCGCTTCGACTTCTACGCGCGCGGCCCTTATCGCCAGAACGTGCCGCGGCCGCAGAGCCTGCTGCGCTTCGAAGTCGGCGATTTTCACACGAGCTACGCGCAGATGGAGCGCGTCATCGAAAAGATCGCGGCCGCCGCGACCGACCGCGTGCGCGTGATGGACATAGGCGAGACGAACGAGCACCGGATGATGCATCTCGTCGCCATCAGCGCGCCCGAGAACATCGCGCGCCTCGACCAGATCAAAGCCAACATCGCGCGCCTCGCGGACCCGCGCAACCTCTCGGACAAAGAAGCGCAGACCATCATCAACGAGACGCCCGTCATCGTCTGGCTCAACTACACGATTCACGGCAACGAGTCGGCCTCGTTCGAAGCGATGATGCAGGTCGCCTACCAGCTCGCAGCCTCCGAAGAGCCCGCCACGCAGGAGATACTCAAGAACAGCATCGCGCTCATCAACGTCTGCGCCAACCCGGACGGCCACGAGCGTTTCGTCTCGTGGTACAACTCCATCAGCACCGGCAATCCCGAACCGCTCGCGGCCGAACACCGCGAGCCGTGGTCTGTCTACGGTCGCCTGAACCATTACCGCTTCGACCTCAACCGCGACAACAGCGCCTCCACCCAGATCGAGACGCGCAACGTCCAGCGCGCCTACCTCGAATGGAATCCGCAGGTCTTCGCGGATCATCACGGACA
>JAFBAJ010000666.1 GCA_019247865.1 Acidobacteriota bacterium | reverse complement strand
GAGCAGCCGCGCGGTCGCTTCGACATCCTGCGCGGCGCGGTGCGTGCCGCCCTGGACGCCGCAGTGTGCGCAGGCCTCTTCCAAAGTCGGCGAGCGGCGTGTGCCGATGCGTTGACGTGCGAGCTGCATGGCGCAGCGCCAGCCTCTTTCGGGCGAAGTGTGGCGATGGCGCGCGCACATGGCTGCGAGCGCGCGGCGGTCGAAGGCGGCGTTGTAAGCGATGAGGAGCTTACCTCTCAAAAGCTCTTCCAGCTTCTCCCAGACGGCGGGCCATTCGGGCGCGCTCGCAAACTCGTCGCGTAGGAAGCGCTGCTGCTTCGTCGAGCGCGGCAAATGATTAAAGACCGGCTGGACGAGCGAGTGAAAGATGATCTCGCCGTCGATCTCGCCGAGTGCTAGCTCGACGACCTCGACCAGCGCGCCCGAACCAACCGTCTCCGTATCAATAATCAAAGCGTGGCGATTGAACTCGTAAGGTTCGAGGGGCGGCGTGTAAGACTGTTTCGCGTTGTACAGCATCTGACCTTTGAATAGCACAAAAGCCGCGCCCGTTGCCAGCCAACAGGAGTTCGGGTAGTGAGTCAATTTGAAAACTTAAACCAAAGAAGCTCACGCAAAGGCGCAAAGACGCAAAGGAAGAGGTTGAGTCTTTCTTTGCGTCTTTGCGCCTTTGCGTGAGATTGTTTTTGAAACTGACCCAACGCCTGACTTCGGCCGTCACGAAAATGCAAGATTTGCGGCCCTCCGCCCGCGCCCCCACAATACTTTTACGAAAGTTTCGTAACGCTGGCGAAGATTGCTCTTAGTAGAAGTGTGAGTGCCTACCGGCGCAAGGAGGTGCGCGCCGCGATGAGAAACTTTTCCATGTTCGAGCAAGCACACAAAATCATAGAGGCAGCAGAGATACAGGATTTGGGCTTCGTCTCAAATGTCTCGCGCCGCGACTTTGACGAGCGCCAGAGCTTCGCCTTTCGCGCGCCGTCTCCGGTGATCGAGTACCTGACGCTCCTCATCGAGAACAGGCTGCTCCTGCGGACAAATCGGACGGGGAGAGTTTACGCGGGCTTCGACCGGCTCTCGCGTCTGGAGCCGGTCATCGAGCGTTACCTGCGGATCGCGGATCTCTCGGAACGCGTCTACGTCTTCGGCGCGGCCGACTGGCCGCCGCCGCGCCATCCGAACATGAAGCTCATCGAGACGGAGGCGGCCGACGGAGCCGGGCGCGAGTGGTTCGTGCTGGTGGACTCCTCCACGCTGCGCGTCGCGCTCATCGCGCGGGCCGAAGATGAGACGGAGGCGCACGGCTCCGAGGCTCGCACCTGGCGCGCCATCAAATCGAGCGACCCGGCCATCGTCACAGAGCTGGCGAACTATGCCGAAGGATTGATAGACACCTCGCTCGCCGCCTGAAACGATTCACTGCCTGCGATATTTCCAGGGCGCTACCGGAGCGGATTCGCGCCACAGCCCGCGCGAGGCGTGGCGGGCCTCCTTCTCGGCCTCAGCGTAGCTGTAACGGTCGCTCTCGCTCTGCATCTTCTTATAGTCCTTGCAGAACCAGGCGAACCCCGCCTTCACCTGTTCGAGCGCGATATCGCGCCCCTCCAGATAGACCTTCGCGACGACGCGTCCCTCGCTGTCCGGCTTGCCGTGCGGGTCGAATTCGAGCATCACGGATTTGCCTGAGACCAGATTGGTGAGGCTCTCCAGCGCCTCGCGGCTGAAGGACTGCCCTGTTTCGGGCGCATCGATGCCCTGCAGGCGGACGAGCAGTTGCTGCCGGGCCGTGTTGCTGATGATGAGCGTGTCGCCGTCCGCGATTCCGACCACCTGCAGCTCGACCATCGCGCGCACGGCGGATGACGCGTTGGGCTGCGGCTGCGGCTTGAGCGACTCGGACTTTTCGATCTTGAAAGGATTGTTGGACGGGTCTTCGATCAGACGCCGTTGTTGCGCCGCACGCTCTCTGAGCTCGGTCGTATCAACTCTTCTTTGCGCCATGCCGGTGATGACGCAACCGAGCGTGAGAATCGTAGACAACAAGAGGTAGACAAAGTTTCTCATTTTCTCCTCCGCTGGTGTGGTGAATGAGCATCAAGCTCGCACTCCTCTAGGTAGCTGGTTTTTTGATCTGTGATGACAACCCTTCGTCCGGCACTTCGACGAGCATCGCGCCGCTCCTGCCGGTCGCCTCTTTGAGCGCGGCGCGCTCCTTCTGCGACCTCATCTCGACTCTCGACGAGAGCACGCGATGCACGCGCGCGGGCAGCAGGAGTGGAGCCACGCTCGCCACCGATTCGGCCAGTCGCACGACATCGCCGCTCCCGCGCCACAGCTCGCGCACGACGCTCTCGTCCGTCCGATTGATCAGCCGGAGCAGCACCAGCGCGATGAGGTAGGCGTCGTCGATCTGTCCGACGAAGGGCAGCATGTCCGGGAGCAGGTCGAAGGGCATGATGGCGTAGACGATGGCCCCCGCGAAGAGCGCCTTTTCGGTGCGCGGGACGCGGCGGTCCGTCAGGAGGCGACCACACAGCGCGAGCATGTTCGGCAGAAACATCAGCAAGCCTTTCATGCGTCGCTTCACTTCCAGCGCGGCCATCTCGCGTGCTCCTCTGAGGGACGAATCGGTTGTCTTGGTAAAGAAAAAGGGGCTGATACTGTTCGCCCAATTTACCACGAACCGCGCCGCAAAGGAAGGTTTTTGGTCTTTGATCTTTGGCCTTCGATGTCTCGCTCAACTCGAATGGTTTTATTCAAGCTTGCAAAGCAGGCAAAGACCTAAGCTCAAAGACCTAAGACCCAATCTCGGCTTGTTCTCTTCCCTGCTCCTCGGCTAGACTCCATGCATTCGTCAACGACATTCTGACTTCTGAATTCTGACTTCCGGGTTCTGCTTTTATGATTCTCGAAAAGCTACGCCAACGCGCCGCCGGCGACCTGCAACACATCGTCCTGCCCGAAGGCGAAGACCCGCGCACGGTCATCGCCGCCGGACTCTGCTCAGAGCAGCGCATCGCGCGCATCACCCTGCTCGGCAACGAAGAGAAGATACGCGTCCTCGCGCAGGAGCACGGCGCGCGGCTCGGCAACGTCGAGGTGATAGATCACCTGCGCGCGGCCGACTTTGACAAGCTGGCGGCGTTCTATCACGAGCTGCGGCGGGCCAAAGGGCTGATGGCGGACGAGGCGCGCGCGGCCGTCGAAGACCCGCTCTTTTACGGCAACCTGCTGGTGCGGATGGGACGCGCGGACGGCTCGGTCGCGGGCGCGACCAACACGACCGCACACACTGTCCGCGCCGCGCTCCACTGTATCGGCGTGCGCAAAGGCTTCAAGCTCGTCTCCTCCTTCTTCGTGATGGCGCTCAGGGATGTGAGCTTCGGACATGAGGGCGCGATGATCTACGCGGACTGCGGCGTGGTGATAGAGCCTTCGGCGACCGAGTTGGCGGAAATCGCCATCGCTTCCGCAGACTCGTGCCGCGCGCTCCTCGACACT
>JAFBAJ010000377.1 GCA_019247865.1 Acidobacteriota bacterium | reverse complement strand
TGTGATGCCGGCCCAGTAGAGATACTGCGTCACGCCGCCTGTGTCGCGCCACCAGTTGGTCAGGCAGAGCTGAACGTAGAGCTTATTCTTCGCGGCTTCGGCGATGACGTGATCGAGATGGACGAAGGCCTCTTCGTTCCATTCATCGGGGCGAAAACGAAAGGGATGCTGTCGCGGCCAGTCTTCGCGGTCGCCGCCGACGGACTTGATGGCAGAGTCTTCGCCGCCCTCGCCGAAGGCCCAGACGCGCACGACGCGGAGGCCGTCCGCGCCGGCGACGCGCAGCGTCTCAGGCATCCGCGCGCGGTCTTCGTTGCGATACATCACGGCGACGTTCGCGCCGACAAAGCGAAAAGGTTTCCCGTCGATGACGAACTGCGCGCCGCGCGTCCCGACGAAGCCCGGACGCGTGTGACGACGGCCGGACGCGCCGTCACGCGCGCCCTGCGCGACAAAGAAAATGGCCGCGCCCGCGAGTACGGCGAACGCGGCTAAAAGGATCTGCTTCCTGCTCATTACTCGGAATCCGTCGTCAAGTCCTCTGGCTCGATAGCCGGGCTCACGCTCTTCATCTTGATGAAACCGATGATGGCGCAGAGGGCCGCGAGCACGATGAACAGGTTCAGCGTCGTGACCAGAGGGAAAGCCAGGCCCGCATCTCCCTTGAGCCCGGCGAAGCCCGTCGCCAGAAAGTGCAGGTGATAGATCAGCAGGCAGACGGCAGAGAGCGCGAACCAGCGCGCGTGCGGGCCGTGCGCGCGGGCGCGGCCGAAGCCGAGCACGGCGGCGACCAGACAGCCGAGCAGTCCCGCGATCAGCAGGACGAAAAAGATCGGCACGAAGTACGAGGGCAGGGTGACCTGTGCAGCCTGCGGGTCGGCCTGTGCGAGCACGAGCGGCAGCGCGTTGAAGCTCAAATCCGTTCTCCTTTCAAACTTCTCACAAACATTAAATCGCCGTTTGCGCGGGCCACCAGCCCCCGGACGCAAACGGCGTCAAGCTTAGGATTTTCCTATGCGGCAGCACAAACTACCACCCGCGGCGCGCCCGCACAACAAAAGGCGAAAGCCAGCACATCAGTCAAGCGAGCCAACCGGAGAAAGCGCGCCTACTGCGTAATGTGAATCTCTTCCTCTTTGTTGACCCGCCCCATAAGGAAGAGAACCCCGAAAATGCAGGCCACGACGGCGGCAGCAATCGCCGTCCACAGGTGCCCTTTGCCGGTATCGGTGCCGGGCAGGCTGAGGAACGTCCAGATCTGGTGAATCGCCACCGCGGCAGCCGCCAGGCCGAGGACTACAAACAGGATGTCTTTTATGCTCTTCATGATGAACCTCCAGCGTCCGTTGAAAGTGAAATACCTTGAGGCCGATAAAAGCCAGCAACGCTAATTGTTTAAGTCCAGAAGAGAATCGTCGGGACGACCACTGATAAATCGCAAGGCCGCTTTTCAGTGCTTATGCACACGCATGTTACCGCCGACGCACACGACAGCGCAAGCCCTATAAATATAGTCTCAAGTCCCAGGTCCCAGGTCCCAGGTCAAAGACAGGTGCATGACCTGAGACCTGGGACCTGGGACCTGGGACTTAAAGAATCAATCTTTTATCTCCCGCGCGTCGCGTGATGCGCTCGCGGTCGAGGTATTCGAGGAGCGGGATAGCGTATTTGCGCGAGATGCCGGCGAGGTCTTTGAAGGCCGGCACGTCGATCAGGCGTTCTGGCTCGTGCGCGGCGGCGTACTCTCGGAGCTGTGCGAGGAGTTGCGCGAGCGCGTCGCGGTGAAAGAAGAGCTCGGGCGCGACGCGTGTCAGCGCTCCTGCGTCGAGCAGGAGCTGAAGCAGCTTGCGGCCATGCTCGCGCGAAGTGCGCGCGACGCCTGCGCGCTCCAGCGCCTCTTCAAAGGTCGGGGCTTCGAGCGCGGCATCTCTGTAGACTCTCTCCAAACTCTCTTTGAGCGCGGCGTCGGCTGGCGAAAGCTCAAGACTGTGTCCGGCGGCGCGGACGATCTCTTTGTCGGCGACGATCTGCCCGGCGTCGGCCAGCGCGGCGAGGACGGCGCGGAAAGTTTCGGGCGCGGCGCGCGGGAAATCCTTTTCGCGCAGCGTCTCGCGCAGGAGGCCGCGCGCGAGCGGCTCGCGCAGGTGAAAGGAGGCGACCGACGCCAGCGCGCTCTCGGCCAGAGCATCGAAGGCCGCGCGCGCGACGAAGATTCCTTCGGCTTCAACTATCAGCTTGCGCCCGGCGGCTTCGCTCAGGGCTTCGTTCAGGACTTCATCGCGCCAGCCCGTCCGCGCGGCGAGGTCTGCGCGCCGTTGGCCGACGCTGCCAGACGTTTCGACGAAGAGCGCGAGCTGCGCCGCGCGGTCTGATTCGGTCAAAGCCCTGAGCCGCGCGCGCGCTGCAAAGGCTTCACGCCCGCGATGCTTGGCGGCGAAAGCGTCGAGCACGCGCCCGCCCGCGATGGTGCGCGCAGGCGAATATGAGCGCAGGATAAAACGCTCGCCCGGCACGGCGGCCACAGCCGATTCCAGACGGAGCTGCACGTAACCGCGCCCGCCCGGCTCGATCTCTCCGCCCTCTTCGAGCACGCGCACACGCGCCAGCACTTCGGCCGCGCCCAGGTGCACACGCACACGCGAGCGCGAGCGGACGGGACGCGGCGCGCTTGCGAGCACGTCGAGGCGCGCGTCCATGATCTGCGTCGGACGCAGGCGCGCGACCGGCGCGAGCGTCATCCCGCGCTCGATGGATGAGGCTTCAATGCCGCCGAGGTTGACCGCCGTGCGCTGTCCGGCGAAAGCCGCCCTGACCGCTTGCCCGTGCACCTGTAGCCCGCGCACACGCACGCGCTCTCCAGTGGGCAGCAGCTCCATCTCGTCACCCTCGTTGATGCTTCCGGCGACGAGCGTCCCCGTCACGACCGCGCCGAAGCCGCGCATCGTGAAGGCGCGATCAACCGGCAGGCGCGCGACCGCTTCGGAAGCGCGGGCGGGCACGCAGAGGGCCAGCTCGCGCAGAGTCTCTTTCAGTTCCTGCAACCCTTCGCCCGTGCGCGCGCTCGTCGCGACGATGGGCGCGCCCGCGAGAAAAGAGCCCGCGACCAGCTCTTCCGCTTCGGCCCGCACGAGCTGCAAGAGCTCTGCGTCCACCGTGTCCGTCTTGGTGATGATGATGAGGCCGTGGCTGATTTCGAGCAGGCGGCAGATGTCGAAGTGCTCGCGCGTCTGCGGCATCACGCCCTCGTCCGCCGCGATGACGAGCGCGACGAGGTCTATCCCGTGCGCCCCGGCCAGCATGTTCTTGACGAAACGCTCGTGGCCGGGCACGTCCACAAAGCCGAGCCGCACCTCTCCCAGCTCAAGCTCCGCGAAGCCGAGGTCAATCGTGATGCCGCGCCGCTTCTCTTCCGGCAGACGATCCGCGTCCACGCCCGTCAACGCACGCACCACAGCGGTCTTCCCGTGATCTATATGCCCGGCTGTGCCGACGATGACTGAAATCATAAAAGATAGGGTGTAGGGGATAGGGTTATAGGGTGCAGGTAAAAGCAGCTTGTTTTTTCTACACCCTACACCCTATCCCCTATCCCCTTTATTGAGTGATCTGAAAATCTATCCACTGCGTCGCCGTGCCCGACTTTCCTTTGACGAGCTGGTCCGTGACGATGACCTGCAGAACGTACTCGCCGGGAGCCATGTCGGAGCCGAGCTGAAGGCGTCCGCCAGCACTGAGGCGCTTGAGGTCGAGCTGTCCGCCGAGGTTGAAGGGCAGCACGTTGCCCTCGAAGATCTGCCGACCTTCGCGGAAGAGGCGAATCTGTGTGTTGAGCTGCGGCTGCGGCGGCGAGAGCTTGTTCAGACGCGCGTTGTAAATGATGTAGTCGAATTGCAGAACCATGCCGCGTCGCAGCTTGCGCACGCCGGGGCCGGACTGCGGGTCTGTCAAAACTTTCGCAGCGCTATTCTGTAGCGCCGCGCCGGACGCGCCGCCCTTCTGCTTGTCCGGGTCGAAGCCGGTGACGACCAGGCCCGAGAGCGTGAGCCGGTTCTTATTGATGTCCGGCACGGTGATGAACTGGCTGGCCGAGCCGATGCGTTCGGTCGCACTGTCGCGCAGGGCCGTCCGCAGTTGATAAGCGCCGGACTTCCTGATCGGCACGGTGATGATGTAGTTGAAGCCGTTGCGCAGGATGAGCTGGTAGGTTTCGCCGCGCAGGCGCACGTTCTCCGTGCGGCTGACCTGATCGACGATGTCGCCGTTCTCGCCGAAGGTGACGGCCATGATGTCGAAGACCAGCTTGCGCCACCCGTCCGGCTCTTCTGTAAAGGTCAGCTTGCTGGCATCCACATGCAGCAGCGAGCGCATGAAAGAGCCAGACTGCGCGTCGTTCGCAAAGAGCGAGGTCAGCTGCACATCCAGATCGCCCGAAGCGAAGGGCGCGATGATGGCGTGCGACAACTGCTCGGCGCGCGTCTTAGGCGCAGGCGTGCGCAGCGATTCGTCCGTGACGCCGAAAAATCCGCTGCGGTAACGGACGCTGAGCCCCGGCCGCTTGACCTTGATCTCCAGCTTGTTGAAGCGCGTGCGCTTGGGATCGAACGTCTCTTCGTCCGGATGATAGCCGATCAGATAAAAGCCGTGCTGGTCGTCGAGCATCTTTTTGATGCCGTTGCTGACATCGTTGTTGTTGCGAATGGCGATGCCGCCGGTCTGCTGCGCCAGGTAGTTCAAGCCCTGCTGCGATTCGTAGAACTGCGTGCGCCGCGCGAGCAGGCTCTCCTGAAGCGGATTGACGACGAGGCCGCCGCGCGTGGTCGGTCTGCCCAGCCCCTGCGCGTTGTCCGCAGCCGTCAGGCCGAGCCCCTGCAAACCGCGCACGTCCATCGTGTAGATGACGACCGAGGCGCGATTGGCAAACTCGATCAGCTTGCTCAGCGAATCCATGATGCGATTGTTGCGCGTCTCCAGGCTTTGAACCCCGCTGCTGTTGGCGAAGCTCGTGCTCTGGTTCTCTGTGTTGTTGAGAATGATTCCGTCGGAGAAGAGCATCACGGATTTGCGTCCCGGCAACTCTCTCAAGCCCTGCACGATGTAGCTCAGCGCGCCGAGCGTGCCGACGGTGAAGAACTCGCCGCGAAACTCGTCGAGGTCATCAGATGCGCCCGTGCCGCCGCCGCTGCCGCCGGGAACTTCCCCGGCCAGCTCGTCGGCCATGTTCTTGCCCTGCAAGGGTGCGAAGGCGCTGAGGCCGCCGCGCCCCAGCTGATTCCAGCGTAGGTTCTCGATGGCGACTGTGAGGAGACGCTTGTCCGAGGTGAACTGCTGCAAAGCTCCTGCGCCGCCGCCGGTGCGGACGATGGCGACCAGATCGCCCGGCTGCATCTGCTCGTCGACAAACTTTTTGAGCGCGCGCCGGACGAACGGCATGCTCTCGGCCGAGAGCCCGAGGTCGTCCACGACGAGCGCGATGGTGCGGCGCACCTGTTCCGGGCGCAGGCGCGCGGGCGGCACCGGCGGCGCGTTCTTATCGGCCGCAGCGGTCGCGGGGCGCGGCGCGCTCTCTTCACCACCCGCGCCGCCCAGCGTCACGTAAGAGAAGTTGGTGATGGCCTTCGCCTGTCCGTTCTCCAGAATCTCGAACTCTTCCGGGCGGAGGTCCGTCACGGGCCTGCCGCTGCGATCCGTGACGACGGCGTCCACCTGTATGAGGTTGGTCGTGATCCGCACGACATCTTCGTCGCCGAGCTGCGGGTCTTCCTGCGTCTCCTGCGGCGCAGAAGTCGTGGCCGGAGTCGGGGCCGGAGTCTGCCCGCAGACGGGCGCGATGAGCGCCAACATCAGCAGGACGGCCAGCGAGGATTGTCTCTTCATTTTAATAAAGCCTCCGAAGCTCTTCCATGATGCGTGTCTCATTTAAGAGAGACGCATCAGCGCTCAAGAATGTCTGAAAATCTGGCGGCGCGCTGGCTTTTCATAGTCCGATGTGAGATGCTGCGCGCACCACAAAAAATCTTTCATACAGGGGAAGCATCATGCCAGAGCAAGCGAAAAAAGGCGACACGGTACGCGTGCATTACGAGGGACGTCTGGGCGACGGACAGGTCTTCGATTCGTCCGCGGGGGGCGAGCCGCTGGAGTTCGAGCTGGGTTCGGGACAGGTCATCGCGGGCTTTGACGAGGGCGTGGAAGGGATGAGCATCGGCGACAAAAAGACGGTCGAGATCGAGGCCGCGGACGCTTACGGCGAGCGCAACGAAGCACTGAGCCGCGCCGTCCCGCGCGACAGCATCAACCTGGAGACGGAACCGGAACCCGGCACGAGCCTCGTCCTCCAACTGCCCGACGGCAACGAAATTCCCGTCGCCATCACAGAGGTCACGGAGGATTCCATCACCCTCGACGCCAATCACCCGCTCGCCGGCCAGAAACTGATCTTCGACATCGAGCTGGTCAGCATCAATCAGTAAAGCAGCGAAGACTAAGGCTCCCTAGGAGCCAGATGTTTAAGGCTCCGTAGGAGCCGGATGTTTCAGCTCCGTAGGAGCCGAATGTTTAAGGCTCCGTAGGAGCCTGATGTTTAAGGCTCCGTAGGAGCCGGATGTTTATAGCTAAGCTCACACAAGATTTAAGCTCCGTAGGAGCGACATGTTCTGTCAAATACATGTCGCTCCTACGGAGCTAGATGCAGGTGTTGCTCCGTTAGCTATAAACATCCGGCTCCTACGGAGCCTTAAACATCGGCGCTGCCTGATCTCGAAACTCACGTTTCTGAGGCCCCATCTTCTTCCTCGTCTTCAGGGCCGACGCCGAAGTAGCGCATCCATTCGGGCAGCTCTTCGCGCCCAATGTGCGCGGAGTTTTCGGGCGCGGCATCTGCCGCCATTATTGAAACCTCTTCCATGCGGCGACGAAAATCGCCTGAGCGAACGACCTGCGCGCCGCAGCGTCGCACGTAAGCGGCCAGCTCGCGGTCGGAAGTAATGACCAGGAGCGTGCGCCGCTCGCGCTCGGCTTCGACCAGTTGCTTGATGCGCTCGTCTGCGTTCGAGCCGCGCTCGGCGTAGCAGACGCGGACGCCGCGATAGCTCGCGCCGTCCGCGAAATGCTGTTCGGGCGCGCCGTCGAAGACGACCGTCACGCGTGCTCGACGCGTGCGCGCGAACTCGGCC
>JAFBAJ010000375.1 GCA_019247865.1 Acidobacteriota bacterium | reverse complement strand
CCTGGAGCAGCTTGCTGATGTCCTCGAAGTGCAGTCCCGTGGTCGGCTCATCGAGGATGTACAGGGTGCGTCCCGTGGCTCGCCGGCACAGCTCACGGGCCAGCTTGACGCGCTGGGCTTCGCCGCCGGAGAGCGTCGTCGCCGATTGTCCGAGACGTAAGTAACCGAGGCCGACATCATCCAGCACGCGCAGGCGATTGGTGATCTTCGTCACGTCGCGGAAGAAGAGCATCGCCTCGCGCACCGTCATGCTTAACACATCATTGATGTTCTTGCCGCGATAACGCACGTCCAGAATCTGCGGCTTGAAGCGCGTGCCCTTGCACTCTTCGCAGACCAGCTCGACATCGGCGAGGAACTGCATCTCGACCGTCACGGTGCCGTCGCCCTGACAGACCTCGCAGCGCCCGCCCGGCACATTAAAAGAGAAGAAGGAAGGATCGAAGCCGTGCGACTGCGCCTCGCGCGTCTGCGAGAAGACCTCGCGGATGGCGTCGTAGACTTTGATGTAGGTCACAGGGTTCGAGCGCGGCGTGCGGCCGATGGGCGACTGGTCGACCAGAATCACGTCGTCCACGAACTGCGTGCCTTCCAGCTTCTGAAACGCGCCGACGTGCCCCTGCCAGTCGCCGCGCTGCTTCTTGAGCCCCGCGTAGATGACATCGTGAATGAGCGTCGACTTGCCGGAGCCCGACACGCCCGTCACGCAGACGAGCATGTCGAGCGGGATGTCCACGTCTATATTTTTAAGATTGTGCTCGCGCGCGCCGCGCACCGCGAGCTGCCGTTTCTTGGGCTCGCGCCGCTGCTTGGGCTCCTTGATCTCCGTCTCGCCGCGCAGGTAGCGCGCCGTGAGCGAGGCTTTGTCCTTCAGGAGCTGCGGGTAGCTGCCCTCGAAGATGACCTGCCCGCCGAGCTCGCCCGCCGCCGGGCCGATGTCCAGAATGTGATCCGCCGCGCGCATCATCTCTGCATCGTGCTCGACGACCAGCACCGTGTTGCCGATGTCGCGCAGGGAATGAAGCAGCCGCACGAGGCGTTCGCTGTCGCGCGGGTGGAGGCCGATGGAGGGCTCGTCGAGCACGTACAGCGCGCCGACGAGCGATGAGCCGAGATTGGTTGCGAGCTGTATGCGCTGCGCCTCGCCGCCGGAGAGCGTCGAAGCCAGGCGGTCGAGCGTCAGGTAGTCCAGACCCACGTCCACCAGAAAACGCAGACGCCGACGAACTTCATGCAGCAGGCGGTCTGCGACGGCCGCTTCCTCCGTCGGCAGCTCCAGCTCGTCGAAGAAGCTCGAAGCCTCACGGATCGAAAGCGAGCAGACCTCAGGCAGCGTCCGGCCGCCGACCTTCACATCGCGCGCCTCCTGACGAAGCCTTCCGCCATTGCATTCCGGGCACAAGGTGTAGCCGCGATACTTCGAGAGAAAGACGCGTATGTGGAGCTTATATTTTTTCGTCTCCAGCCACGCGAAGAAGCCGCGCACGCCGCCCCACTTGCCCTTGCCCTCGATGATCGCGCGCTGCTCGCTCCGCGAAAGATCCTGAAACGGCACATCCATCGAGATGCCTTCGGACTTGGCAAACCGGCGCAGCTCCGTCCGCGCCCAGTCGAACTGCGGCTTCGTCCAGGGCTCGACCGCGCCCTCGCTCAAGGTGAGCGCGGGGTTCGGAATGACGAGGTCTAAATCCAGGCCGATGATGTTGCCGAAGCCCTGACACGCAGGGCACGCGCCGAACGGATTGTTGAAGCTGAAGAGGCGCGGCTCAGGCTGCGCGTAGACGGTTCCGTCGTACTTGCACTCGAAGCGTTCGGAGAAACGCAGCCGTTGTGCTTCGGCCTCCGCCGTCTCGATGATGGCCGTCCCGTGTCCCTCCTGAAAACAGGTCTCTAATGAATCCACCAGGCGCTCGCGCACGTCCGCGCGCGCGACGAGACGGTCGACGAGGACATAGACGTTTTCAAAGTCGGCGCGCGTGTAATCGTCCGGCGTGCGCAGCTCAATCGTCTCGCGCGCGTTCGCGTCGTAGAGCCGCGTAAAGCCGCGCTGCATCAAACTCATGACGTGCGCCGTGACCGAAGCCGTGCGCGCGGGCGCGGCCGATTTGTCTCGCCGCGCGCTCTTCTTCGCGGACCTGGCCTCGCCGTTGCCGTGCGCCTCTTCGAGCCCCGCCATCGCCGGAAAGAGCACGTAAAAACGGGTTCCTTCGGGCAGGCTTGTGAGCGTCTCTGTGGCCGCGGATTCAGGCGAATCGCGCTCGACCCTGCGCCCGCAGACGCGGCAGTAGGTCGTCCCGACGCGCGCGTAGAGGAGGCGCAGGTAATCGTAAACTTCCGTCTGCGTGCCGACGGTCGAGCGCGGGTTGCGCGTCGAATTCTTCTGCCGGATTGCGATGGCCGGGGCAATGCCGCGCACCTCGTCCACGTCCGGCTTGTCCATCCGCTCAAGGAACTGCCGCGCGTAGGCCGAGAGCGATTCGACGTAGCGCCGCTGCCCCTCCGCGTAGATCGTGTCGAAAGCGAGCGAGGATTTGCCGGAGCCACTGACGCCCGTCACGACCGTCAACCGCCCAACCGGAACCGTAAAGGAGATGTTCTTGAGGTTATTAACGCGCGCCCCGCGCACTTCAATGGCTTCTTGTGTCATGACGAAAACTTCTGGCCGCTCGGTACGGACTCGAATTTACAGGCTGCGGCAAACGCACATGATAACCTTTTTTATTCTCAAAGTCATACGCTGGCGCAGAGCGTGGTGCGGTATTTATAAAGCTGCTTAGGTATGATTGAGTAAAGGGAGTGATTGACTATGAGGGTATTGATGAGAGGCTGTTTGTTAACCGTTCTTCTCTTAACTTTTATTTCCGTACAGGCGCAGACGCCGGGCAGTCCGGATCCGACTTTCGGGATCGGCGGCAAGGTCGAGACGCATCTGTTATCCACCGCGACGATCAACGACATGGTTCTTCAGCCGGACGGCAAGATCATCGTCGTCGGCCAGACATTTGCCACGCCGCCTCCGGGACAACCGTTGACACATACGACCGGGGTAGTCGCGCGCTTCAACACGGATGGCACGCTCGACACGACTTTTGACGGCGACGGGTACAACAATTCGGATTTTATGGGCGACGCCAGCTCCGTCTCCTTACAACCAGATGGGAAAATAATCGTCGCCGGTCACAGCAGCGGCGTTTTCTCAGTCGCGCGTTTCAATCAGGACGGCTCGCTCGACTCGACGTTCGGCGTGGGCGGCAAGGTCGGCACAACCATCGGCATTGATGCGGCTGCCTATTCGGTCAATGTGCAGGCGGATGGAAAGATCCTGGCCGTCGGCATGACCACCCTCGTCCCGCCCTACGCGCAACGCGATTTTGCCCTCATCAGATACAACGCAGACGGCTCGCTCGATACCTCTTTCGGGACGGGCGGCCGCGTCGCGACAGAGGTCGGGACTTACACGGATGTCGCGAACGATTCGGCGATTCAGGCCGACGGCAAGATCGTGGTTGTCGGTTATGCTGTCAACCCGCTGCCGAACCTCAAGTCTGCGGCCATCGTCCGGTACAACGCGGACGGCACGCTCGATACGACGTTCGGGACGGGCGGCAAGGTGCTCAGATCCGGCGCGTCCGACATGACCGCCGAAGAGGTGGCGCTTCAGCCGGACGGAAAAATCATCATCGTCGGCCAGGGCCATCCGCCGCTCAGATACAATCCGAACGGCACGCTCGAAACGACTTTCCAGACTTCCGGCAACTATTCCGGAGAGTCTGTGGCGCTTCAGTCGAACGGTAAGGTCGTCGTCGGCGGCTGGGAGATCGTGAGCGGGCCGAGCAGCTTCGCCATCGTCCGGTACAACGCGGACGGCACGCTCGATACGACGTTCGGCACAGGAGGCAAAGTCCTGACGAGCTTTGAGAGCAGCGCCTCCGCCACGTCCATCGCAGTCCAATCCGACGGCAAGATCGTCGCGGGCGGCACGGTGCTGAATGATAATTTCGAGATCGTGCTGACGCGTTATTTCGGCGATGCGACGAGCCGCCCGGCGCGGATGGACTTTGACGGCGACGGCCGGGCCGACGAAGCCGTCTTTCGCCCTTCGGACGGAACCTGGTATCTGAATCGCTCGACCGCGGGCTTTACAGGCGTCCAGTTCGGGATGGCTACGGACAAGGTCGCGCCCGCAGATCTCGACGGCGACGGCAAGACCGACATCGCGGTCTTCCGCGACGGCACGTGGTACTGGCTCAATAGCTCAAATGGCAACTTTAATGCGGTGCAGTTCGGCGCGTCTGCGGACATTCCTGTGCCGGCCGATTACAACGGCGACGGGCGCGCAGAGCTGGCCGTCTATCGTGAGGGCAACTGGTACACGCTCAATCTGGCGAACAGCCAGTTCGCGGCCGTGCAGTTCGGTCTCGCGACGGACAAGCCTGTTCCGGCAGACTTTGATGGCGACGGCAAGACGGACATCGCCGTCT
>JAFBAJ010000320.1 GCA_019247865.1 Acidobacteriota bacterium | reverse complement strand
GCCATCGGCGTCACGTACTCGTGCGAGAAGCGCACGTCTGCGACGGCGAAGAGCGCGTCGCCGGGCTTGACGGCTTCGACTCCGATCTGTCCGGCGCGCACGAAGGCGTGGCGCGCGATGATCTTCTCGACGATGTTCATCGGGCGCTTCTCGGTTTCGAGCGCGGGCGGCGCGATCTCTCCTGCGAGCCGCGCCTTGTTGTAGTTGAAGAGGCCGCCGTACTCGACTATAGTTTTGGAGATCGGATCGAGGCCGCGCGTGAACTCTTCGAGAGGAATCTCTTCGCCGTTACGAATCCGCTCGATCAGGCCGAAATCGGTGGAGGTCAGCAGGCCGATGTTCTGCGAGTTCTGCCCGTAGATTTTCTCTATCGTCTGCGCGATGACCAGCTCGACGCCCGCCCACTTTTCCGCTTACGGCGCGGTCTCGCGCGACGAGCCGCAGCCCTTCGAGAGCCCCGAGACGACGACCGAAAAGCCGCCGCTTTTGACCTCGTCCTTTTTGACAGCCCCCTCGCGCATCCCCACGTAAACGTATTCGCCCAGGGTCTCGTCATAGTAAAAGCAGACCCAGCCCGGCGTGATCTCGTCGGTCGAGATGTTGTTCATCAAGGGCGTGTTTGGGTCGTATGCTAAATCCTCCGCGCCCTCCAACTGGCGGCGGATGAGCGTCGTGTCGTCGGTCAGAAACAGGATGCGCCCGCCGAAGCTGAGGCGGTCGGGGCGTTTGGAAATCTTCTCCACAGTCAAAATTCCTTCCTCGGTCATGTTAAATTGAGTGCTACGCGGAAAAGCATAATTATAAACTGTTGCGCCGAAAATGTCTCAAGCAGTGATGGACTTTGTACTTTGGTCTTTGGTCTTTGCACGCTCTGCAACCTTGAATTGACAAACTCCAAAAAGATGAAACGAACAAAGACCAAAGACCAAAATCCTCAGACCATCTCTTTATCGAAATGGCCGACACTGCTCCTCCTCGCGCTGGCCGAGCTGCTGGGGATGGCCGTGTGGTTTTCGGCTTCGGCGGTCGTGCCTGCGCTGACCAGCGCGTGGGGCCTGGGTGATGCGGGGCGCGCGTGGCTGACGATGTCCGTGCAGATCGGATTCGTGGCGGGCGCGTTCGGCTCCGCGCTGATCAATCTGGCCGACAGGGTTTCAGCCCGCACGCTCTTTACAGCCGCGGCACTGCTGGCAGCGCTCGCCACGCTTCTCATTCCGCTGACGGCCGAGAGCCTCACGCTCGCGCTGCCCCTGCGCTTTCTGACGGGCATGTTCCTGGCGGGCGTCTATCCGGTCGGGATGAAGATCATGGCGACGTGGACGAAAGAGGATCGCGGCTTAGGCATCGGGCTGCTGGTCGGCGCGGTGACTCTGGGTTCTGCGTCGCCGCACCTGCTCAATTTCTACGGCGGCATCGGAGACTGGAAGCCCGTGCTCTATCTGTCGGCCGCGCTCGCCGCGTGCGGAGGCGTGCTGGCGGCGCTCTTCGTTCAGGAGGGGCCGTACAGAGCAGCCTCGCCGCGCTTTAACTGGAAGTACGTCGGAGAGGTCCTGCGCGTGCGCGAGCTGCGGCTGGCGAACCTGGGCTATCTGGGGCACATGTGGGAGCTGTACGCGATGTGGGCGTGGATCCCTGTCTTTCTCGCGGCGAGTTTCAAGCTCTCGGGCGTGAGCCAGAGCTGGGCCAGCCTGTGTGCCTTCGCGGTCATTGGCATCGGCGGCGTGGGCAGCCTGCTCGCGGGAGTGTTGGCGGACAAGCTCGGACGGACGACGCTGACCATCGCCTCTTTGCTCATGAGCGGGACGTGCGCGCTCACGGTCGGGCTGCTCTACGGCGCTCATCCGTTCTGGCTCATCGCGGTCTGTCTCGTCTGGGGCCTGGCGATTGTCGCGGACTCGGCGCAGTTCTCGGCCGCCGTCACAGAGCTCTGTCGCACGGAGTACACAGGGACGGCGCTGACCTTGCAAACGAGCCTCGGCTTTCTGCTGACGCTGGTCACGATCCGTTTGGTTCCGCCGCTCGAAAAATGGGTCGGCTGGCGCTGGGCCTTCGCCTTTCTCGCGCTCGGCCCGGCGGTCGGCGTGTGTGCGATGTCCCTCCTTCGCAAACTACCCGCGGCGGAGAAGCTGGCCGGAGGCAGGAGATAAAGCACTCTCACGCAAAGGCGCAAAGACGCAAAGGAAAACAGTTAAGCTTTTCTTTGCGTCTTTGCGCCTTTGCGTGAGAATCTTTTCGTTATGAATATCCTGACACCACAACAGCTCACGCAATACGAGCGCGACGGCTTTCTCGTCCTCAAAGATTTCGTGAGCGAGGAGGCGTGCGAACGTTTGCGCGCACGCGCCGCAGAGCTGGTCGCGGAGTTTGACCCGCGCGGCGTCATCTCCATCTTCTCGACCAAAGAGCAGACGCGGACGAGCGACGATTACTTTCTCAACTCAGGCGATCAGGTGCGTTTCTTCTTTGAGGAGGACGCGTTTGACGAACACGGAAATTTGCGGCAGAGCAAGGAGCGTTCGATCAACAAGATCGGGCACGCCCTGCATGACCTCGACCCGGTCTTCGACGGCTTCTCGCGGACGCCTGCGTTGTCCAGCCTCGTCAAAGATTTGGGCATCGAGGAGCCGCTGCTCATCCAATCCATGTATATCTTCAAGCAGCCTAAGATCGGCGGCGAAGTGACGTGCCATCAGGACAGCACGTTTCTCTACACAGAGCCGCTGAGCGTCATCGGCTTCTGGTTCGCGCTCGAAGACGCGACGATTGAGAACGGCTGCCTGTGGGCGCTGCGCGGCGGGCACAAGGGCGGACTCAAGAAGCGATTCAGGCGCGCGGCTGGAGGCGGGACGCGCTTCGACGTGCTGGATGAAAGCGAATGGAGCATGGACGAGCTGGTTCCGCTCGAAGTGAGCAAGGGA
>JAFBAJ010000581.1 GCA_019247865.1 Acidobacteriota bacterium | reverse complement strand
ACAGCAGCGCTCTCGTGCGGCAGTTCTTCGGCGTGCTCAGCGCCTTCGACGGGCACGGCTTCAAGACGCTGCGCGACGAGCGCAGGGTTCCCGGCGCTGGAGGCGCTCGCTTTGAGGAGGCTCGACATCTGCGCCTTGTCATAGCGCTTCTTTCTCTTCGGCGGCTCAGGCAGAAAGATCGGCTCGACGCCCGGACGCCCGACCTTGCGGCGGCGCTGCCGGAAGACGACCTGCCACACGAGCAGGCCGACGAGGATGACCGTCACCATCCTGAACGAGAGGATGTAAGACATGATGCCCTCGCCGGGAATCTCTCCCGTCGGCTGTTGCGCGAGCGCGTTGGAAGCAGTGCACGCGATCAGAATCATCGAGGACAGGAAGCGCGTGCGGTGTTGATGTGACTGCAAGAATTTCATGGCATGACTCTCAAGCAAAAAAACGCAGATGAGGCTGCACAAAGTGTATTCAAGACGACGGCGGGGCGGTGGTCGCAGGTGTTCGAAAAAGTTTTTTTTCGCGCCGGAGCTGTTATTCAGGGAAAGTGCTTCACAGGACTAAACCTTTCTCACGCCGAAGCGCCCGGCGTTTGGCTGCTGATCTGGTAAATGGCCTCCATCACGGCGGAGCGCACTTCGGTGGGAAGCGAGCCGCGCACGGCGAGGCGGCGGAAGGCCGGAAGAATTTCCTGCTGGCCGCTCAGGGCGAGGAGCTTGACGACCGCGAGGCGGACTTCATTGTTCGGATGCTCCTCGACGGCGCGCATCAACGGCTGCAACTCCCCGGCTTTGGACATCAGGAAGAGCAGCGAGAAGGCGTCGTAGGTCTTCTCGCGGCTTTCGCCCATCAGGTGGCCGATGGCTTCGGTCGCCAGACCGGAGGAAGCGAGCGCCGCGCCGATGTGACGCCGACGCTCCGGCGGAGCTTCGCGCAGGGCGCGCGTGAAGGAGGCCGCGCGATCCGGATTGAGATTGTAGAGCGAGCGTGCGGCGGCATTGCGCACTTCGAGCGAAGGGTCGTCGAAGGAGGCGCTGATCTCGCGGAAAGAGTCATCGCCGCCGATGCGTCCCAGCTCGGTGACGGCGGCGGCGCGTTCGGCCGCCTCTTCGCTGGCGAGACGGCGCAAGAGCACGCTCGGCACGTTCGAGGCGTCTTCACCGACGACATCCAGCTCCTTGACCGGCTCCACCACGCCCAGTTCTTTGACCGGCTCCATGACGGGCTCCGGCGCGACCTCGATCCCACGCTCTTCGGTGGCAGCAGTGACAGCCGCCGCCTCGGAGACGACGGGCATGGCCGTGGGCAGGGTGGTTTCGGTTGAAGGCACGAAGGCTTGCGGCGCGGGTTCGGCCAGCGGAGCGGTTTCGACAAAAGCCTGTGGCGCAGGCTGGCTCGCGGGCTCCGGCGTGCTCACGTCAACGTCCACCCAATCGCTCGCGCTGCCGTCCCTGTATTCGACGACGGGCTCGGCCGTGGCGACCGGCGCGGGCGTCTCTTCCGGCACGGACACCGGCGCTGCTTCAAATGAAGGCGCGGCCTCTTCTGCGAGCGGTGCGGGCGAAGCCTCTGCGACTTCCGCCTCTGCGACTGCGGCGGGTTCTTCAAAAGCGACCGGAGCAGCTTCCTCATGCACGACGGGAGCAACTTCTTCTTCGACCTGCGGCGCGAGCAACTCTTCTGCGACGGGAGCCGCGACGGCTTCCGTTTCAAGAGCGGCTGCGGCCTGAGGAGCTTCAACCGGCGGCGCTTCCACCGGAGCAGTCTCGACCGGCGCTGCTTCAAAAGTTTCCGGCGCGGTCGCTTCCGCCGCTGCCGCTGCTTCTGCTTCGGCGGCTTCGGCCTGCGGCGCTTCTAATTCTGCTGTGACGGCTTCCCTTTCGGCCGTGACCTCTTCGACCGCTGCCGGAGCTGCGTCTTCGACGGCGTGCGGCTCAAAGGCTTCGAGGGCGGGCGGCGCGGCGACGAGCTCTTCTTCCGCCGGAGTTTCTGCGACGGGCGCGGGCGGCTCTTCGACCGCGGGCGGCTCGACGAAATCGGCTGGCAGCGGCGTGGTGGCCGGCGCGTGCTGCTCCGTGAGCGGCGTGGTGACGTAGGGCGAAGCGACGGGTGTAGTCGGCTCGACTCTCATCCGTCCGATGACGCTGGCCTCGATGGCGTGCTGAATGAGGGCCGTCGGAATCCGCCGGTCCTTCTCGCGGTCGCGCAGGGCTTCGAGCGAAGCGACCGCCGAGGGGTCTCTGACCTCCGCCAGAGATTCGACCGCCGCGCGGCGGACTTCCGGCGAATCGTCTTCGAGCGCGGCGACCAGATGCGGCGTCGCGGACTGATCGCGCACCAGTCCGAGCGAGCGAGCGGCCGAAGCACGCTCGGCAGGGCTGTCGGCCGTGCGCAGCGTGCGCGTCGCGTCGTCGAAATAACCATGCTTGAGATAGGCTTCGCGTGCGCGTTCGTGGCGCACGGCGTTGCGTCCGGCGAGCGCGGCCAGCAGCTCGGCCGCCACCAATTGGCGCGCCCCGCCATGCTGCGTGCTGATTACATCCTCGTCGTAATGATGTCCGGCCAGCAGGTTAGCAACCTGATCCGACGCGTCTTCGCTGGCAACGGGAATTGCCGGAGCTGACGGCGCAGGCGTTACAAGCTGAGCGGGCGCGACCGGCTCAGGCTCTTCGGGCGCGGTCACAGATGGCACAGCTTCCACAGCTTCCGCAGCTTCCTCTTCCTCTTCGACCGGAGGAGAGGAAACCAGTTCGGCCGCGACCGGAGCGATGACCGCAGCCTCCGGCAAGCTCTCGACGACAGGAGCCGGCGGCTCTTCAGCCAGTGCGACCGGTTCGGGAGCGGGTTCGACGAGCGGTTCGGCTTCAACCTTTTTCGGCCTGGCGACGAGTGGCGTGACGGCCACCGCGGCCGGAGCAGCCTCTTTCAGCGACTCGGCCCTGGACTCGCGTATGCTCTCGATGCGCTCCTCGACTGGACTTCGTTCGGCGCGCGAGCGTGCGACGAGCACCCACGCAAAGAGCCCCGCGACCGCCACCGCGATCAGTATCACCAGCCAGTTCTGTTTGAGCTGCGCGCCGAAGGACGAGCCGTTGGAAGTGGCTGGCTGATTCGCTGTCGTCAGGGGCGGAGCGTTCGCGCTGGTCGTCGGATTGCCGGGCGTGTTCGGGAGCTGCGCGACCTGATCCGAAGGCAGCGGAACGGGAGGCGAAACGATTGGGCTCGGCTGGTTGACGGGCGGAAAGCCTTCTGTGCCGGGCTGCACCACCTGACCGTTCGGCCCGACTGGAATGCCCGTCGGCGGGTTCGTGAAATTCGGATTGGTCGTCGGGTTGTTCGGCGTCGCGGTGTTGCTCGGCGGCGTCACGCCGATGGGATTCGTGCCGGTGCTGCCGGAGTTCGTCGTGCCGCTGTTAAAGGTGGACGAGCCCGTGCCCGTGCCTGTGTTGCGACGGATGCCTGAGCCAGTATTGCCAGTGCCAGTATTGCCAGTGCCAGTGTTGCCAGTGCCGGTTGGATTGGAAGGCTGTGTGCCGTTGCCCGTGTTGAGCGGATTGCCGCTGTTATTGCCGGCGTTGTTTCGCGTGTTGTTGTTGCTCGCGTTGTTGCCCTGCGAACTGTTCTGTGAGTTGTTCTGCGCGTTCGCGGACGCGAGCGCCGGGACGGAGATGATGATCTCCAGGCGATTGAATTTCTGGCTGACGCGCGCGGCGGCTCCGGCCAGGAGCTTGAACGAGAGCAGCACATCATTGCCGCGCTTCTGCGCGCGCACATCCGAAAAGCCGCGCCCGCGCAGCCCGCCCGCCACACGCGAAGCGTCCGCTTCCGGTATCAGCACATAAAAACGGTCGCCGCTGCGATAGGCCGAGTAGTCGTTGAGCGGCGAGTCCGAGACGATGGTAATGCTTGAGCCATCAGGCGTCTCCGTAGCGCCCAGCCGCGTCAGGTTTTTCTTCTGCGTCTGCGGCACGGCCGGATTGCCGGCAGGCGCGGGCTGGCCTCTGTGCGCGCCTGCGCGTAAGCCTGCCAGAAAAAGGGGCGCAAGAAAGAAGAGCGCGACTAAGACCAGCCGCCTCTGATTGCTGTTTGAGAGTGAGCGGGGCATCTTTTGAATCATCCGGGCGTCTCGAAAGAATTGAGCGTGAACCGCGCTGCATTATGCAACGCGAACGCCCCTCTTGTCACTAAAAGCTTTCAAAAGCGATAGTCTGTCTTTACGCCGGCTGCATCTGGTCTATCTTATACACGACCTCCATCAGGGCTGTGCGGAGCTGTTCGGGCATCGTCTCACGCACGGCCAGTTGGCGCAGCGCGGGCGCGATGTCAGGCTGGCCCGAATTGCCCAGCAGCTGAATCGCGACGAGGCAGGTGTTGATGTCCGCGTGGCGC
>JAFBAJ010000122.1 GCA_019247865.1 Acidobacteriota bacterium | reverse complement strand
ACAGAGCTGCACGGCCAGCCTGATCACGTTCTTTGCGGGAGATGGAACGGGGAGCTTTGCGCCTCCCACCAACGCGCTTAATCTGTCGCCGCATAACTCCGGTCATCAATCTCTCGCCACAGCCGATTTTAACGGCGACGGCAGGCTTGATCTTCTGTTGTCGAGCAGCACAGGCACTGCCAGCGGCTCTCCGCTGGTCTCTCTCAATACGGGCGGCGGCAGCTTCGCAACTCCGACGCCTTTGGCTACGACGAATGCCGATGCGGTCAATACCGGCGACATCAACAACGACGGCAAACCCGACATCATCGTGGGCAGAACTCATAGCACGGTGGATATTCAGTTCTTCCTCAATCGCGGCGGGGCCGTTTTTGACCCGCCCGTGAAGTACACGAGTCTCAACGGCATCAACGGTCTCGTCGTGGGAGACATAAACAATGACGGCAAGCGCGATATAGTTTTCTCCAGCTCTCACAGCGTCTGGAGAATGCTCAACAAGTGCGCCCTCAGAAGAGGCAGCACAACGACCGACTTCGACGGCGACGGCATCACAGACCTCTCCGTCTTCCGTCCCTCCAACGGCACCTGGTACATCATCCAAAGCTCCGACAACGCTTTTCGCGTCGTCCCCTTCGGCACGAACGGAGACCTGCCCGTCGCTGGTGATTACGACGGCGACGGCAAGACCGATGTCGCCGTCTTTCGTCCCTCGAACGGCACCTGGTACTACCTCAAGAGCAGCGACGGACAGTTTGCCTTCCAGCAGTTCGGAGCCAGCGGAGACATCCCCGTGCCCGGAGATTATGACGGAGACGGCAAGACCAATTTCGCCGTGTGGAGACAGAGCACCGGCACCTGGTACACCTCGCTCGATCCGGCCACCAACTACGGGGCAGTGACGTGGGGCTTCTCCACAGATGTCCCAACCCCGGCCGATTACGACGGCGACGGCAGAACGGACATCGCCGTCTTTCGACCGTCGAACGCCTACTGGTATCTGCTGCAATCGGCGCAGGGCTACAAGGAACAGCAGTTCGGCGTCAACGGCGACACACCCGTGCCAGCAGATTACGACGGAGACGGGAAAGCCGACTTCGCAGTCTTTCGACAGAGCACAGGCGTCTGGTACACGTCACTGAATCCGGCGATCAACTATGGAGCAATTCCGTTAGGACAAAGCGGCGACGTGCCCGTGCCCGGTTTTTATGACGGAGACGGAAGGGCGGACGCGGCGGTCTTCAGACTCGGTGACTGGTATATCTTCCAGAGCACAACGAACTCTGTCAGAGGCGTGCATTTCGGCTCCAGCGGAGATGTGCCCGCGCCTATTGCTCCTTAAAGGCATTATGTAAGAGAATGTGTGCCCGGAGGTCAAGCCAATGATTCAAAAGGCACACGTCTTCCTACTCACGCTCGTTTGCCTGATGAGCCTCATGACGGCAGAGATCTATGCAGACGGCTGTGCGGGCGTCAACCTCAAGGGCACACGTAATTACAGCGTCGGCCAGACGCCGTATGATGTCGTGCCGGGCGACTTCAACTTGGACGGCAAACCCGACATCGCTGTGGCGGACTATTCCGTCAGCAGCGTGCGGGTTGCCTTCGGCGATGGCTCAGGCTCGTTCGCTTCCGTGAACACCTTTGCCGTGGGACTCAATCCGACATCTCTCGCGGTCGGAGATTTCAACGGCGACGGCAAGCCCGATCTGGTGACGGCGAACAACGGGACGGTGTATGTCACAGTCCTGCTCAATAACGGGACGGGAGGTTTTTCAGCCGCCGCCGATTACAGTGCGGGAGGCACGCCTGAGAAGGTCTTGGCGGCCGATTTTAACGGCGATGGGAAATCGGATGTCGCCGTAACCAGTCTGGTCGGCAACTTCATCACTATTCTCATCAACAACGGCACGGGCGGGCTGCTCTCGCCGGTCTACTACCCTTCGACGGGAAGCAGGCCGAGGGACATCGTGGCGTCCGATTTCAACAATGACGGCAAAGTAGACCTCGCGACGGCCAACGGCCTCAACGGCGCCACGGTTTCGATCCTGCTCGGCACGGGCACGGGCACGTTCAACGGGTTGGCTGCTTTCCAAATCTTCGGCCTTCCGTTTTTGAGCTCCCTCGCGGCCGGAGATTATAACGGCGACGGGAAGAACGATCTGGTCGTGGCCTCTGACAACGGCACCGCCGCTAACGTTAGGGGGCTGCTCGGCAACGGCAACGGCACCTTCACCGCCGGGGCGATCATCGCCAACTCCATCGCGCTCCCATCCGATGTGGTGCTGGACTATGTCAATAGTGACAACAAACTGGATGTCGTGGTGCTTCACGACGATCTCTGGCGCGGCTGGGCCGCCAATATCTATTATGGCGATGGAGCGGGCGGAACCACGCTGTCGCAGGTCGTGTTGATGGGCGGCAGCGCGCACTCGGTGGTTGTCGCAGACCTCAACGGCGACTCTCAGAAAGACCTCGTCACCGACTTCGTGACCGGTTCCGACGCGGGACTGTCGGTCGCGCTCACCAACGGCACAGAACGGATCGAGACCGCCGACAAGATAAGTGATGGCCCGTACGATTCCGGCACGCTGCTGCTGGCAGACCTCAATCAGGATGGCCGGAACGATCTGGCCGTCTCAGGCGGTCCCTTATTCGGAACCTACTTGTATGTGTTCTTAAACCTCGCCAACGGAGGATTCGAATTTACGTCGTTCTATGCAGGAGCGGGCGGCAGGTATCTGGCGAGCGGCGATTTCAACTCGGACGGCAGCCCAGACATCGCCGCCCTCACCAACTACGGCGACCTCACGGTCACGCTCAACAACGGCAGCGGCAGGTTCCCCTCGCCGGCCCACTTTGCGGTCTTCGGGACGGCAGATGCGCTGGCGACGGGCGATGTCAATAGGGACGGCAAGCTCGACATCATCGTCGCCAGCCGGAGCACGAACGCCATCCGGATTTTCACCGGTAACGGGAGCGGCGGATTTCAACTGACCGGCAACATTTACGTCAACGCGAATCCCGTCTCGATGGTGATGGGAGATTTCAACGGCGACGGGAAGCCGGATGTCGTCACGGCCAACGTGTGCGACGGCACGGGCTGTCCGGCCAGGCTGTTGACGCTCTTCGCGGGCGACGGGCTGGGCAGCTTTGCGCCCCCGCTCGACATCACGACGCAGGTCTCGCCGACGCCCGTTCTTAACAATCAATCGCTGGCCGCCGGAGATTTCAACGGCGATGGCAGATTGGATTTGACGATCACGAAGATCGCTGCCCCCGATTCTCCTCCGCAGATCACGTTTAATCAGGGCGGCGGCAGCTTCTCCGCTTTCACGGGCTTGCCGACAACCAAACCAAGCCAGGTCATCACGGTCGGCGACGTGAACGGCGATGGGAAGCCGGACATCGTGACGGGCGGAGGGGGGGCAAACGGCGGCGACGGCGACGTTCAGGTCTTCCTCAATGGCGGGGCGAGCGGGTTCGACGTTCCGGTCACTTACGCCGGATTACCGTATATGCAGACCATCCTCGTCGGAGACACCAACGCCGACGGCAAACGCGAGATAGTCTTTAATAATCGTGAGCCTGCGTCTTCCAATTCTACCACTCTCTGGCGGCTGTTCAATAAGTGTGCTCTGAACAGAAGCGCAGGCATGACCGCAGATTTCGACGGCGACGGGCTGACAGACCTCTCCGTCTTCCGGCCCTCGAACGGCTACTGGTACATCATCTACAGCTCTAACAGCTCCTTCCATGCTTTCGCCTTCGGCACGAACGGAGACACCCCAGTGCCCGGAGATTATGACGGCGACGGGAAGACCGATCTCGCGGTCTTTCGTCCTTCGACGGGAACCTGGTACTACCTGAAGAGCAGCGACGGGCAGGTTGCTTATCAAACCTTCGGCGCGAACGGCGATATGCCGGTGCAGGGAGATTACGACGGAGACGGGCGGACGAACTTCGCCATCTGGCGACCATCGACGGGGACGTGGTACACCTCGCTTGACCCGGCGACCAACTTCGGCGCGGTCGTGTGGGGCGCGAGCACAGACACGCCTGTCCCGGCTGATTACGATGGCGACGGACGCACAGACATCGGAGTCTTTCGTCCAGCGGATGCTTTCTGGTACTTGCTCAAATCTTCGCAGGGCTATCAGGGACAACTGTTCGGAGCCTCGACCGACACACCCGTCCCAGCTGATTACGACGGCGACGGCAAAGAAGACCTCGCAGTCTTTCGGCAGAGCACTGGCGTCTGGTACACGTCCCTGAATCCGGCGACCAACTCCGGCGCGATCCAGTTCGGGCAGACAGGAGACGTGCCCGTGCCGGGCTACTATGACGGGGACGGAAAAGCGGATGCGGCTGTCTTCAGGCAGGGAGACTGGTATATTTTCCAGAGCACAAATAACAGCGTGAGGGGCGTGCATTTCGGCTCCAGCGGCGACGTGCCCGCGCCTCAAGCTCCATAACAGTTTCACGCAAAGGCGCAAAGACGCAAAGAAAAGCATTCCTGTCTTTCTTTGCGTCTTTGCGCCTTTGCGTGAAACTTTTTTAAGAACCCAGCCTGAAATTGAGCACGATGGCGTCGTGGTCTGAGAGCGCGCCGTCTTCATCTCTCAACTCGCCGACGACCTTTGGCGGAACAGCTTGGACGGGAGAGATGTCTTTGCCCGCGAACCAGTCGAGCTTGAGCGAGGCGCGTCCCTGATGCTCTCTGAGCGACCAGTGCAGAAAGCGAAAGCACCACTGGGGCACCCAGTCGGAAAGATTCTCGTGCACCGCCAGGTTCTTGACATCGTAGTGGAGCGTGCCCACGCCTTCCTCATTCAGGTCTCGATAACTGAAGCCGCGCCGCTCAAGCTCGCGGAAGAGCCCGCGCTCGAACCAGCGCTCTGGATGCAGGTAATGGTTCCTGAGCACATGCCCGACGCCCATCATCACGCGCCGCCAGAACCCTGCGATGGCATATACCGCGCGCTTTGAATTGTAGCCGGAAGTGTTCCAGTCGCCGCCGATCAGAACCGGCAGCCGCGGCTCCAGGTTGTCGAGGTGATCGAGCACGAGCTTCATCTGACGCTCGCGATGCTTCTGCGTCGAGTGTGCGTCGAGATGCAAACTCACGGCGCGAAACTCGCCCGCCGGATGCAGCACGTCCGCGATGACTGCTCGCTGGCAGCCCAAACGCTTCTCGACGCCGCGCAGCTTGTCCTTACCGTTCGGCAGCGCGAGCGAGTGAGCCCCGCGCAAAGGGTAACGCGAGAGCAGCGCGTTGCCGTGGAGCGCCTGCGTGTTATCGCCCACCACGCGCGTCTCGCTGCCGTTGCCTTTGGTCAGAGCCAGGTAGCAGGGAGCGAATGCGTAATTCATCTCCAGGGCTTCGGCCAGCTCGCGCGCGACGAAGCGGTTGCTCGTCCGCGCCATCCCGTAATCCAGCTCGGTCAGCAGCAGCAGGTCGCTCTCCTGCAACTGCGTGTGCTCGCGCAGGACGCGGATGATGCCCTCCGGGCGCACCCCGCGCTCGATGTTCCAGGCCGTCGCGCGGATTGAATCGGAAACTTTAGACGATGCATTCGGCGGCGCGAAGCTCTCCTGCGCGAGTCCGTTCAAAACTCTTTCGAGCTCCGGACGCAGCTCGCTGTAAAGCTTCGAAGCCTGCAGGTGTTTGAAGGAAGGGAATTGCGCGAGGGCCGTAAAATATGGCTGGAGCCTATGCTCCAGCGGCGACGCGGTCTGTTCCGGCAGTTCAACGGTTGCGTTCATCAAAACGCATGCATGTTACCGGAAAGATTTGAAATTTCAAATCGGGCAGGTAGTGGGTCAATTTCAAAAACAATTTCACGCCAAGGCGCAAAGACGCAAAGGAAGACAAACTGTTTTCTTTGCGTCTTTGCGCCTTTGCGCGAGATTCTTGTGTTTGATTTTTCAAACTGACCATTACCTAAAAAAGGTGTGTAGGGCTAAGCCTTGCGTACCGGGTAGCGCAGGTGTGTCACGCCGACGCCCTGGATCACCGTCGGGTTGCCGAGGACGGAGGGCGTGCCTGCGAGGTGGTCAAAGAGTCGAACTCCGGAGCCGAGCAGAACCGCCGCGATGTCGACGCTGATTTCGTCGAGCAGGCCGCCATTCAGTAGCTGCTGGATGGTGTCAGCGCCGTGGACTCCAATGTCCTTCCCGGCGGCTGCGGCTTTGGCCTGGCTGACGGCGCTTTCGATGCCGTCGGTCACGAAGTGGACAGTCGAGTCGGGTCGCGGCCATCCGTCCGGGACGTGGTGGGTCAGGACGAATGCCGGCCCCCAGGCGTGATTGCCGCCCCAGCCTTCGGCCTTGTCGAAAGTGCGTCGACCGGTGAGCACGGCCCCCAGCCCGGACGTGAGACTGCGAATATGCTCGGCGCTCGGCCCCGAAACCCTGAAAGTCATGGAGTCCGACCCTCCGGTGTGTATTTCGACATCCCCCGAATTCATGTACCAGTCGAACACTTCGGCCACGCCATCGTTGAGGTCGGCGATAAAGCCGTCGAGCGACATGGACATGATTGCGACAACCTTCGACATGGCGATGTTCCTTTCGAGGAGTGGAGACTGCGTTCAGGGCTCGCGACCTGTCCGGTCGGCTGTTTACTCCCAATCCTTTTTCAGCATCAGCTCATCTATCTTGTAAGCGTGATGCATCTCATGTATCAGCATGTGCCTGAACATGATATGCACAGAGTAGTGGCTGAACGCCTCATGCTCGGCCGTCCGCTGCCAATCCTCTGCGGAGAGCTCCTTCAAACGCTTCACGACCAGCGCACGCTCCCGCACGTACACATCAAGCGCTTCGTCCAGATCAACGTTCAGGAGTGAGCCTGCCTCCTCGTCCGGTGATGGTTGCATAGACTTTATTTGCGGGTGCGATTCCGAGAGCATCAACTCCAGGCGCGAGAGGAACGCCGCGTCGCCGCCGGAGAGGTGGCAGGCATGCTCGTGAGCAGACCACTTATCAGGCGCAGGGCGGCGCTTGAGGTTCTGCGGCGAGACCTCGCGGACGAGCCCAATGATGATGCCGGGTGCGGCCTCTAAACTGGCTATCAACGTTTGCGTATCCATCATCTCCTCCATGTCGCGCAACGCCTTACCTGAGTTGCTCGGCCAGCGCGACGATAATGCCCTCAGGGCCGCGAATGTAACAGAGCCGGTACTTGTCCTCGTACTGAGCGACTTCGCCGATGAGTTCAGCGCCGTGTGTGCGCAAGCGCGCGAGTACCTCATCGATGTCGTCGACAGCGAACATGATGCGACGTATGCCCAGCGTGTTCACCGGTGCGTTCTGAGGCACAGCTTCGACCGCCGCGGGCGTGTGGAACTTGTCCAGCTCAAGCCGACCGTGGCCGTCCGGGGTTCGCAACATCGCGATCTCGCATCGAACGTTCTCAAGCCCCACGACACGGTCCACCCAACGTCCCTCGACCGGCATCTCGCCTTCCAGCTCCATCCCAAGCTCGACAAAAAACGCCTTCACGGCCTCAAGGTCGTCAACCACGATGAGCACATTGTCCATCCGCCTCAGTGCCATTGACCTGCCTCCCGTTACTTGACTGCGGTCTTCAAAGGCCCGGCGACCTTGTAAGCAGTGAATACGATGCCGGACGGAAATGCCTGCGTGCTGACAAGCTCGAATGAGCGTGGCGGGGTTCCCTCCGCAAAGAAGCGCTTCCCGGTGCCCAACAGGATCGGATAGACGGCCAGCCACACTTCATCCGCGAGCCCATGTTCGAGCAGCGTCGATGTCAGCGTGGAGCTGCCCCAGAGGATTAGGTCCGGGCCGTCCTGCGACTTGATGCGGCGAACGCCCTCGACGATGTCCGGCCCAAGTCCCTCGAACGGGCCCCATTCAAGACTCTCCGGACGGTGGGTGGCGACATATTTTGTTGCCGCATTGAGGCCGTCCGCCATCGGACTGCTCGGCGCCTTTGGCCAGAAGCCCGACCAGATATCGTAGGTGCGACGGCCAAGCAGCAGATCGAAGCTCCCGCCATACGCTGCAAGGATTGCGTCCCGGCCAGCGGGGGTTCGATAGGGCGCGGTCCAGTCGCTGTGAGGGAAATCATCGTCATCGGCGGAGTGTTGGATCACGCCGTCCAGCGAGATGTGTTCGATGATTTTGAGCTTTCTCATTTGAGTCTCCGTGTTCTGGGGTTGGAGTTTCTGAGGATACCTTCATCCTCGCTTGGCCGACTGAAAGCATAGTGAGCACCTGACGCCCGAATTAACCGGCGCGAGAGCAAGCATTCAATTCACGCCGCAATAATGAAGGATGAAAGGCACGCAAGTCGAGC
>JAFBAJ010000763.1 GCA_019247865.1 Acidobacteriota bacterium | reverse complement strand
ACGAATCAGAGCCGCGGGATGCCTGAATCGGCTGTCAAAAGAGCGCTGGAAACAGGAGACATGGGTTTTCTGCATTCGTTCACCACGGGCTCGACGGTGGACGGGCCGGGCGTGCGCGTCGTCGGGTGGACGGCCGGATGTCTCTGGCGTTGTCTTTACTGCCACAACCCGGACACGTGGAGCATGACGCACGGCATGCCCGTGACGCTGGAGAGCGCGATGGAGGAGCTGCGCAAGTATCGTCATGGATTGAAGATCATGTCGGGCGGCTTCACCCTGAGCGGCGGCGAGCCTCTGATGCAGGATCGTTTCGCCGTGCGTCTCTTCGACGCCGCGCGGGAGATGGGCATCCACACCGCGCTCGATACCAATGGCTATCTCGGCGACCGGCTGACCGACGAGGAGCTGGAGAAGATCGATCTGGTGTTGCTCGATATCAAATCGTGGAGCCCGGACCGCCACCGCCTGCTCACCGGAAAAGAGCTCAAGCCGACACTGGATTTCGCGCGGCGTCTGGCCGAGCACAGGAGACCGGTCTGGCTGCGTTACGTCTTTGTGCCGGGTTGGAGCGACGACGAGGAAGAGATCGCACAGCTCGCGCGTTTTGTCGCCGGTCTGGGCAACGTCGAGCGCGTGGACGTGCTGCCCTTTCACCAGATGGGGCGATACAAATGGAGCGAACTCGGACTCGATTACACCTTAGAGGACGTGTCGCCGCCGAGGCCCGAAGCGATCAAACGCGCCTGTGCGATCTTTCAGGCCGAAGGACTGAAAGCCTATTAAAAAAATGTAACCGTGAAGCTCTCGCTTCACACATTCGCAGGAGAGACAGATCATGAAGCCGGACAAACTCAGATTTCTTCTTCCTTTGCTTCTCGCCATCGCCTGTGCGCAGTACGTCGCCGGACAGGCGAAGAAGCCACAGATCGTGATTCTCGCGACCGGCGGAACCATCGCCGGAGCCGCCGCGACCGGCACGCAGGCCGGCTACACCTCCGGGGCGGTGACGATTGACTCGATGCTCGCCGCCGTTCCGGGCGTCAGGGAGCTGGCGAACGTCAAAGGCGAGCAGATCTCCAACGTCGGCTCGCAGGACATCTCTTTTGACATCATGCTCACTCTGGCGCGGCGCATCAACGAGCTGCTGGCTCGTAATGACGTGGACGGCATCGTCGTCACGCACGGCACCGATACGATGGAAGAGACGGCCTTCTTTCTGAACCTGGTGGTGAAGAGCGACAAGCCCGTCGTGATGGTCGGTTCGATGCGCCCCTCGACGGCCGTCAGCGCGGACGGGCCGCTGAACCTGTACAACGCCGTCGGCGTCGCCGTCGATCCACAGGCGAAAGGCCGCGGCGTGCTGGTCGTGATGAACGATTGGATTCACGCGGCGCATTCTCTGACGAAAACGAGCACGACGGCCGTGCAGACTTTCATGTCTCCACTGCGGGGCGTGGTGGGCACAGCCAACTACGGCAAGAACGATTTCTACAACACTCCTGTCTGGAAACACACGACGGCGAGCGAGCTCGACATCGAGAACGTGAATCAACTGCCGCGCGTGGACATCATCTTCGGCTGCGCAGATATGCCGGCCGACCTGATCGACGCCTCTGTGGCCGCTGGCGCGAAGGGCATCGTCATCGCCGGCGTCGGCAACGGCAACATGAACAAGGCTGCGCTGGAAGCTGCTGCGCGCGCCGCGAAGAAGGGCGTGATGGTCGTCCGAAGCAGCCGCGTGGCGACCGGCTCGGTCGGACGCAATGTGGAAGTGAATGACGATGAGATGGGATTCATCGCTTCGGATGAGCTCAATCCTCAAAAGGCGCGGATTCTGCTCTCGCTCGCGCTGCTCAAACAGCGCAGCCGCGAGGATATTCAAAAAATGTTCTACAGCTACTGAGCGCATTCGAGGCTGCGCTGACATGTATCTCTGGATCGAGCTCTTCATTCTTCTGGCCTGTATTCTCATCGGCGCGCGCCTCGGCGGCATCGCGCTCGGGACGGTCGCGGGCATCGGCCTGATGATCTACGTCTTCGTCTTCGCGCTGCCGCCGGGCGGCCCGCCGCCGGGCGTCCTCGGCATGATTATCGCGGTCATCACCGCGCTGGCGACGATGCAGGCCGCAGGGGGACTCGACTATCTGGTGTCGGTCGCAGAGCGCGTCATGCGCCGCCACCCGCAGTACATCACTTTCATCGCGCCGGTCGCAGTCTATCTGCTGGTCTTTGCTTCAGGCACGACGCACGTCATCTACGCGCTCCTGCCGGTCATCGCGGAGATGTCGCGCAAAGGAGGCGTGCGGCCCGAGCGGCCGCTCTCGATCAGCGTCATCGCGGGATTTCAAGGAGCCATCGCTTCACCCATTTCGGCGGCCACCGTCGCCATGCTCGGCATCCTCGCGGGAAGCAACGTCACGCTCCCGCGCCTGTTGCTGATTATGATTCCCTCCACCTTTCTGGCAGTCCTCATCGGAGCCCTCTCCGTCGCCTGGCGAGGCCGCAAGCTGAGCGCCGATCCGGAGTATCAGCGGCGGCTCACGAGCGGCGAGGTGAAGCCTGCCGAAGCGACGCCGGAAATGTACGGGGACAAGCTCGCGAACGCACGCCGCTCGGCCGCGCTCTTTCTCGCGGGCATCGTCGCGGTGGTGCTGATCGGCATCTTCCCGAACCTGCGTCCGGCCTACGAAGTCATCGGGACGGGCGGAGCCGAGACCGATCAGGTGAGCATGGGGATGGCGATTATGATCGTCATGATCGCGGTCGCCGGGTTGACGATGATCTTCCTCAACGCCTCGCCCGAAGCGACTATTAAGGGAACCATGATGCGGAGCGGCATCACTGCGATCATCTCCATCCTGGGCATCTCGTGGCTCGGCTCATCCTTCTTCGAGGGCAACCGGACGTTCATCCTCGGCGGCATCTCCGGCCTCGTGAGCCATTACCCGCTGGCATTTGCCGCGGGCCTGTTCGTCCTCTCGGCCATGCTCTTCAGTCAGGCGGCGACGGTCTCTTTATTGATGCCTGTGGGACATGCTTTAGGGCTGCCCGTCTCGCTGCTGATCGCGTTCTATCCGGCTGCCGCGGGGCTCTTCTTCCTGCCGACTTACGGCACGATGATCGCCGCCGTTTCGTTCGACCAGACGGGCACGACACGCATCGGAAAGTATCTGCTCAACCACAGCTTCATGCTGCCGGGGCTGGTGACGACGGCCTCTGCGATTCTCATCGCGCTCCTGCTGGGCAGGCTCATCTCTCTCTAAGAGGAGGAACACGGGCAAGTGAATCGAGAGCCAACGCGACAGCTTGACGCACCGCTCAGCAGGTTCATGCGCAGTCCGATGAACTGGCTGCTGGTCTTCGTGCCCGTCACGATAATTTTGGAGCACGTCGACGGAGTGCCTGCGCCGGTGATCTTCTTTTCGGCGGCGCTGGCTATTATTCCGATCGCGTCCCTGATCGTACACGCGACCGAACAACTGTCGACGCGGACGGGCGATGCCGTCGGCGGACTGCTGAACGCGACCTTCGGCAACGCGCCGGAGCTGATCATCTCGCTGGTAGCGTTGCGGGCGGGTTATCTGGCGATGGTGCGGGCCGCGCTGGCCGGAGCCATTCTCGCTAATCTGCTGCTCGCGCTCGGCGTGGGCTTTCTGTTAGGCGGCCTGCGTCATCGAGAGCAGCGATTCAATCCGACGGCCACGCGCGCTTACAGCACGATGATGTTTCTGGCTGCCGTCAGCATGGCCGTGCCCAGTGCCTTCAGCCGCTACTTCGCGCCGACGGGCGTGATCCGGCAGGAACAGACGCTCAACATCGGGATCGCCTGCCTGCTGCTCGTCGCCTATGGACTCTACCTGCTCTTCTCGCTCAAGACGCATCAGGCCGCTTTCGCCAGTGTGAGCGACCCGGAGGGGGACGAACACGCGGAGGCGAGCTGGGGATTGCCGCGCGCCATCGGGAGTCTGATCGGCGCGTCTGTGCTCGCGGCGTGGATGTCGGAGATTTTGGTCGGAGCCGCCGAAGGGACAGGCAAGGCGCTGGGGATGTCTGAGAATTTCATCGGGATAGTTTTTTTAGCCGTCCTGGGCGGCGCAGCCGAAAGCGGTTCGGCGATTGCGATGGCGCGGAAAAACAGGATGGATCTGTCGCTCAGCATCGCGCTTGGCAGTTGCATTCAGATCGCGCTCTTCATCGCGCCGCTGCTGGTGCTGGCGAGCTACTTCATCGCGCCCACGCCACTCGACCTGGCCTTCAATCGAGCCGAGATCGGCTCTCTCTTCATCGCCGTCCTCATCGCCGCGATGGTCTGCGGCGACGGTCAATCCAACTGGTACAAGGGCGTGCAACTGATCGCGGTCTACGCAATCATTGCGCTCATGTTTTACCTGATTCCGACTCTGCCGGGCTGAGCGAAAGAAAGGCATAACTGCTGGCAGAGCTGCCGGGCGTCGCCCTCCTTCCGGCCGTCGTGCCGTGCCTGCTGATTCGCGGCCCGGCGGGTCGGCTCGCCCGTCGGTTGCGACGCGAAAGCGAAAAAGATGTGAAGAGTGATTTGGCTCAGGAAAAGCTCTTCCGAAAAATTGGTCTTGTTTTGCGTTGCGAAAAAGAGGATGATATTGGTCAAGTAATTGGGTCAGATGGTGCGCTATAACTCGAACATCTTTGATGGGAGAGCCCCGACGCTGTAGGGCGCCTCGTTACAAACCGTCTGACACTGTGCGAGCACGGGGTAGTACGCCACAAGTCCCTACGGCAGGCAGGAATTAAAAGCCCGAGTCTCTCTCCTCGTTCCGATTGCGATATGCGAGAGGAATGTAATGGGCTCCGTTCGCCAACGTCTCTTCGCGTCCTCACTCCTGATAACAGCCTTACTTGTGCTGACGCCGCAGGTCTGTGCACAGGCTGATGTCGCCAACTCAAACATCAGGGGCAGGGTGACGGATCAATCTGGGGCCGCAGTCAGCCAGGCGACCGTGACCGTGTTGAACTCCGAGCGCGGAGTCGTGCGTAGCGTCAGGACTGACGACGATGGAGTTTACCGGGTGCCGCTTTTACAGCCCGGCTCCTACGAGCTTCGTGTTGAGGCGGCAGGGTTCCAGCCGCAGGTCTTGCAGGGAGTGTTGCTGACGGTTGGAGAGATCGCCGTCCATGACATAGAGCTACAGATCGGTCAGCTCAATGCAGCGGTGAGCGTCGACGCCGCGCCGGGGCTCGTCGAGACCGAACGCACGCAACAGTCCGACACCATCGAACGCGAGCAGATCGCGTCTCTGCCGAACCTCTCGCGCAATTTCACCTCCTACATTTTCACTCTGCCGGGCGTCGCGGACGTGGCGGCGGCGCGCGTGCAGCAGTCACGCGTGACAGCCATTCCGGCCTCCGGCTTTTCCGTCGGAGCGGGCAACGGCCGGAGCAATTCCGTCTCGATTGACGGAGGCGAGAACGATTCCGGGACCGGCAATTTGAGAATCAGAAACCTGAGCGTGGAGGCCGTGCAGGAGTTTCAGGTCAACCGCAACGCTTATGCAGCCGAGTACGGTTTCACCACCGGGACGGCTGTCAACGTCGTCACGCGGGGCGGGACGAACAGCTTTCATGGCTCCGGCTATCTCTTCTATCGCTCTCAGCAAACGGCTGCGCGCGAGCCGCTGAACACGAGCGGCCGCAAAGCCTTCGAGCAGAGAATCTCTCCGGGCTTTACTCTCAGCGGCCCGCTGGTCAGAAGCCGCGCCTTCTTCTTCACTTCGTTCGAGTCCCTCAAGTACGACATCGCGCTGAATCGCTCTTACACAAGCAACGCCTCTCTGCTGGCTCCGACCGGGGCGCAGTCGGCGTATCTGCAAACGCTTGAGTCCGGGCCTCAGGCGACCGATACGACCCGCCTCATCGCCGAGCGCCTGCAAACGGCACTGACCACCACCAACTATCCGACGACGTTGCGGCTGCTGCGCGAGAGCGAGGGGCAATTCACCGCGCCGAATCGGAAATACAACTGGACGACCCGCCTCGATTACAATCGGGGCGAGCGGGATTTCATCAGCGGGCGATTCACACTCGCGCTGGAAGATAACGACCAGTTGCGCCAGGATAACGTGGAAGCTCCGAGCAACGGAGTCATCGAAGCCGCCGATGATTACACGGCGGTCGGAACATGGAATCACATTTTCAACGATCATCTCGTCAACCAGCTGCGCGTGCAGTTTGCTTACGACAATTACAGGCAGCTCTCGCGCGCTCCTGAAAGTGCACAGCTCATCATCGCCGGGCTGGTCACTTACGGGCATCTGGGCACAGTTCCTCTCGTCATCAAACAGAGGCGCTACCAGTTTGAAGACCTCCTGAGTTGGAGTCAGGGCACAAAGGATTTCAAAGTCGGCGTGTCCTACAGGCCCGTCGACGCCCTGATGATTACCGAGATCGGGTTTCAGGGCACCTACCAGTTCGCCGCCGGACTTCCTCTCTCGCGTGCTCTCTCGCCGACCGATGCAACCGTGCTGACAGGGCTGCTCGCGCCTCCGGCGGACACGACCCTGACCTCGCTCCAAGCCTTCAATTTAGGTCTTCCATCCACCTGGCAGCAGGGGTTTGGTAATCCGGGTTTTCGCGCCTGGCAGCACAATCTGGCCGCCTTCGGACAGGTTTCGTGGAGGGCGACCTCGCGGCTGACTCTTAATCTGGGAGCGCGGCTCAATTATGACGGAGAGCCTGAGCCGTTTGATCGGAACATCAGTCTCTCTCCGCGCTTAGGCTTCGCGTGGGACCCGTTCGGCAAAGGCCGGACGGTCATTCGCGGCGGCTTGGGCACTTTCTACGCGCCAGTCGGCCTGCACGTGCTGCTCTCTGCGACGCTGCTCAGCAACGACGGGCGGCACATAAATTCTCTCTCGCGGTCACTGCAGGACGGCGCACAGTCTTCACAGGCCCTGTGGGCTTACGGCGTCAACCTCGGAAGCCTGCCTTTCACGACACTCACAGAAGAGCAGATTCGCGCCTTCGGCATCATTCCCGCGCCCGGCCAGCCGAACCGGCGTGTGACGGGGGCCGCAGAGGACTACGACAATCCCTACACGGTTCAAGCCAGCCTCGGCCTGTCTCAACAACTGGGCAAAGACCTCGCGCTCGACATCGCCTTCCAGATGTACCACGGAGTTCATCTGCCCATCGCGCTCGAAGGGAACTACCGCGAGAGCGGCCAGCAGGTCGCCGTGCCGGGGATGCCCGGCAGCGATCTCTTCGGCCCGCAGCTGGTACGCATTGACCCGGCGATTGCACAGCAGATCGTGCATTCATCCGAAGGCAACTCAATTTACTACGGGATGAACATCTCTCTGCTCAAGAGGTTCGGCAAGGGATTTCAGTTCCGTGCCGGTTACACCTACAGCAAGGCGATTGACGATGTGGTGGACTTTAACGGCGGGCTGACACCGTACCTGCCGACGCGCCGCTATCTTGAGAAAGGACTCTCGGCCTTCGACCTCCGCCACAGCTTCGTCGCGAGCGGAACTTTTGTGAGCCCTTTTAAGTCCGGCCGCGGACAACACTGGATGGCGCGAGCGCTGGCCGACATCACGCTCAGCCCGATTGTGACTCTGCACGGCGGCTTTCCCTTCAATCTCTATCTCGGTCGAGACGTGAATGGTGATTTGAATACCTCGGATCGCCCGTTTCATGCTCCGCGCAATTCCGGACGGGGCGAGAATTTTTACAGCGTCGATCTCAGAATGAGCAAGCGCTTCTATCTGCGGCGGAAGGCCGAAGGGCCGAGGGTGGAGTTCATCGTCGAAGCGTCGAACCTCTTTAATCACGTCAACTTTCTGCGCGTGAACGATGTCGTCTGCGGGACGACGGCCCAGCCGGACTTCATCAACGGATGCGATCCGAAATTTTTGACGGGGCCGTTCGACCTGCGCGGAGTTCGCGGCCTGCCGCCGACAGCGCCGCTCGGGTTTGTCTCGGCGGCCCCGCCGCGCCAATTTCAGTTCGGGCTCAAATACGAGTTCTAAGATGTCCATTCGAGCAGCACAGTTTCAATTGTCCGGGAGATTGCTCAGAGCCCTTTGGCTGGCGCTCCTGATGGCTGTGCCCTGTGCGACTTCGGCGGCGGCGCAGAACGCAGTAGAACATAAAAGGGTGCTCATCATATTAAGCAACGATTCATACACGACCACGCAGGGCACGATTGAACGAGGTCTGCTGACGACTCTCAAGAACGGCTCGCCTGTTCCCGTCGAGACCTACTCCGAATATGTGGGCAACACGCGCGCGGGAACCGATTACGAGAAAGAGTTCGTCGCCCTGCTGCGGCGAAAGTACGAGGGAAAGAAGTTCGATATCATCTTTACTATCGGCCAATATCCGACACGCGTCCTCCTGAGAAATAATGCAGAGCTCTTTCCCGGCATTCCGATTGTTTTTCTGGCTATCGATCAACACCTTGTGGCCGACCTCTATCCCGCGCCGGGTTTGACAGGGGTGTGGGGCGAGATCAGTCTCAAGCCGAATCTGGAGCTGGCCCTGGCGTTGCATCCCGGAACCAGGCGGGTGGTGGTGATCCAGGGGATTTCCGGGTCGGACAAAGATTGGGCTGCGCGAGCGCGGGAGGACTTTCGCGCGTACGAATCCAGCCTGGAGTTTACTTACCTGACCGGCTTGACCCCTGCGGAAATGCGGCAGAAGCTGGGGGGGCTGCCGCCGCAGACGATCATATTTTTCGTCTCGAACATACGGGACAACGAAGGCAATGTTTACGAGAGCCCGGAGTATCTGAGACAGGTTTCGCCGGGAGCAACTGCTCCGATCTACGGCACCACGGACGCTCATCTCGGAGCCGGAATCGTCGGCGGAAATCTACTCAGTTTTGAAGCGCTCGGCGTCGAAGGAGCGAAGCAGGGGCTGCGCCTGCTCGCGGGCGAAAAGGTGGAGGCCGTTACGCCTCATGCAGTTCCGAGCGTCTTATTATTCGACGAGCGTGAGCTCAAACGCTGGGGCATCAGCGAGGATCGCCTGCCGCCGGGCAGCGTCGTCCGCTTCAGGGAGTTGACGTTCTGGGGGCGCTACAAGTGGCACATCGTCGGCGCGCTCACGCTCATCGCCCTGCAAGCAGCGTTGATCGCGGTGCTGCTCGTCGAAAGGAAGCGACGGCAGCGCGCACGGGAAGCGCTCCATCAGCTCAACGCCGAACTCGAAGAGCGCATCACGGCGCGCACCGCCGCGCTCGACAACAAGAGCCGCGAGCTGGAATCTTTCGCCTACTCCGTGGCTCACGATCTCAAGGCTCCACTGCGCAGCATAGATGGTTACAGCCGCCTCCTGATCGAAGACCACACCGCAGACCTGGCCGATGAAGCTCGCTTCTTCGTCGAAACCATCCGGACTTCGACCGGCGAGATGAGTCAGCTCATAGACGACCTGCTCGCCTATTCACGTCTCGAACGGCGAGAGTTTAAGCCCAACCATCTGGAGCTCAACTCACTGGTC
>JAFBAJ010000665.1 GCA_019247865.1 Acidobacteriota bacterium | reverse complement strand
AGCCCCTAAGGGGCGAGATATTTATAGCCCCGGAGGGGCGAGATAGTTGGGAAGGAATATTTGTAGCCCCGAAGGGGCGAGATATTTGTAGCCCGGGGCGCAAGCCCCGGGTTATGTATATGGGAAAGCGATGAGCCCCGGAGGGGCGACATAAATCATATGTCGCCCCTCCGGGGCTCAAATATTTTACGCAACGTGTTCCCGGGGCTTGCGCCCAGGGCTATAGATATCTCGCCCCTTCGGGGCTACTTTTCTTCTGCGCGATTACCAGTTCACGACCAGCTCGTCCGAAGTCTGCCAGGCCGGAACGTCCTGGCGGAGCGAGACGCGTTGCAGCCTTTCGGGATGGGCGAGGAGGCAGCCCGCGCCGAGCACGACCGAGGCCAGCGGCTCTTCCGCGACGGCCACGTGCAGGCGCAGCTCCTTCTGAAGGCGCGCGGCCATGCCTTTCAGGAGCGCGCCGCCGCCAGTCAGGATGATGCCTGTGTAATAGATGTCTGCCGTCACGTCCGGCTGCGACTCTTCGATGGCGTGCCGCGCGCCCGCGACGATCTCCAGGAGCACCGGCTCCAGCGCTTCGCGCACTTCATCCGCAGTGATCTCGACGGCTTTGGCCGCGCCGTCCGTCAAATCCTTGCCGACGACCTCCATCCGCCGCGCTTCCTTCTCGTCCGATTCGGTGAAGGCCGCGCCCAGTTCCTGCTTGACCTGTTCGGCCGTGCGCTCGCCGATCTGCATCGTGTGCTTGTCGCGCACGTAGACGCGTATCGCCTCGTCCATCGCGTTGCCGGCCGCCGCCAGATGCGACGACGAGACGACCGCGCCCGAAGCGATGATGGCGATGTTGGTCGAGCCGCCGCCGATGTCTATCACCAGATGCGCGCGCTCGTCTTCAAAGCCGAGCCCAGCGCCGAGCGCTGCCGCCAAACCTTCGTCAACCAGATCGACGCGCGTGGCCTTGGCGATGTGCGCCGCGTCGCGCACCGAACGTTGTTCGAGCGTCGTCGACGAGCCGGGCACGCCGATGACCAGGTGGCTGCGCTTGCGATGGCCGTCATGCACACGCTTGATAAAGGCCGTGAGCATCTTTTCGGCGACATCGAAATCGTTGATCGTCCCGCCGCGAATCGGGCGATGCACTTCCGTGTCGCGCGGCTCGCGCCCGAGGAGCTTGTGCGCCTCCGCACCAACCGCCAGCACCTCACCCGTGTACTTGTGTATCGCCACCGTCGACGGCTCGTTCAAGACCACTCCGCGCCCCGGAGCATAGATCAAAGTATTGGCCGAACCCAGATCGATTGCCAGATCGTCCGTGAAAAAGTTACTCAGGATGTTCATAAATCACTTGCCCCTTAAAACACAACAAAGATGTCTGTGAGGCGGCTTTGAGAGTCATGACGAGCAAGCTGTATGCCAGCACGAAAAGCCCCAGAAGCGGCGCGAGCGCGTATCTTCCCAAGACAGTTTTTGTTCGATGCCGGAGAGCGAAACGCCCGAAAAACGGACGCAAACCTTTAGCGCCCTTGAGTCTTTCTTTGTTTGCGTCTTGGCGTGAAACGTCGATGGTTCGCGCCAAGACGCAAATAAAGAAAGACTCAAGGACGCGAAGGAGTTGAGCTTAGTCGGCGAGCTCTGTGTCGCTCAGGATTTGGTAGAGCTGTGGGGCTTCGGCGCGCGAGGTCTGCTTGTGTGCGGGCACGGCCAGAACGCGCAGGGTGAGGAGACGGCGGCGGCGGCGCAGTGTGAGCTCGTCGCCCGCGTTGACGGAGCGTGAAGACTTGGCGGGCGAGCCGTTGACCAGCACCGCGCCGGCCTCGCACAACTCCTGCGCCACACTCCGCCGCAAGACCAGCCGCGACGCTTTCAGAAAGAGATCGAGACGCATAAAAAAAGTGATGAGTAAAAGCAGCTCGGCTTTTACTCATCACTCATGACTACTTTTTAGGTTTGTTTCCGCTCTTCTCGGAGCGCTTCTCGGCGCTGGCGGCGGGGGCCTGTGTGCCGTTGCTGGAAGTGGCCGGGGCGGTGCTGCTCGTGTTGAGAAAAGGCATGACCGCCGCGCGATAGCTCTCCGCGACCTTGATGTAGGCATCCTTGCGCAGCCGGTCCATGTACTCGACGCGAGCCTTGTCCGCGCGCTCGCTCGTGATGGTTTCGCGGATGCGGTTTTCATTAAAGACCGGCGCGTCGCTGCCGGGCACGCGCTCATCCACGTGCAGAATCTGGTAGCCCTCGTCAGAGCGGATCGGCTCGGTCACGCCGCCGGCCTTGACGTTCTTGACGGCCTCCAGAATGTTGTCACGCAGGTCTGGGAGCTGGAACGCGCCGACGAGGCCCTTCGTCTGCGGCGCGACGGGCTTGCCGTCCTGCCCGAGACGCTCGGAGTTGGCGACGGCGAGCTGTGCGAAATCCGCGCCGCCGCGCGCCTGCGCGATGAGCTGGTCGGCCTTGGCTTTGACCTCGGCCTCGGACTTTCCGGCGAGGCTCAGAAAGATTTCCGAGAGCGTCAGGGATTCAGGCTTTTTGAACTTATCCTTGTGGCTCTCGAAATAGTCCTTGAGCTCTTTCTCGCTGAGGCCGTAAAAAATTTTGGCGTCCACATCGCGGCTCAGGACGGCCTGCTTCATCAGCTCCGTGCGCATCGTCTGGCGCACGGTGTCGTAGTCAAAGCCGCTCTCCTTCATGACCTTGCGCAGCTCGTCGAGGGTCTTGATACTCTGCTGCTTGGCGACCGCCAGCATGCGCGCATTGACTTCGCTCTCCACCTCTTCGTTGAGGCCGAGCTCCTTGCCCTTGTGCAGGAGCAACTGCTCGTTGATGAGGCTGGCGATGATCTCCGGCTGGCGGCTGTTGATCTGGTTGGCAGCCTCGGTCGCGCTCTTGCCCTCCTGCTGAAGCGAGGTGATGGCCTCCTTCATCTCGCGCTTGACCATCGAGAGCGTGATGACGTCGTTGTCCACCTGTGCCACGACCTCATCGATCACGCGCGCCTCGCCCTCCTGCGCCAGCGCCGGGGCGACCAGCGACAAAACGAGCGCATAAGCGATCAGCGATATGGATATTAGTTTCAATCTCACAATGATAACTCCTCAAAAGTAG
>JAFBAJ010000640.1 GCA_019247865.1 Acidobacteriota bacterium | reverse complement strand
GGAGTGATGTGATGGGGCTCGCCTTTCCAGACGCGGATGATCGAGATGATAAAAAAGATGGTGCTCAGGATGCTGAAGATGATGCCGCCGACCTTCGCGCCCGCCGTAAAATTCGCGATGGTCGAGAGCAGGAACTGCACGGCGACGGCCAGCAGTTGCAGGGAGAGCGCCTGCGCCGCGTGAAAGCGGACGCGTGTTTCCGTGCGCGGAACCAGATAGAGCTCGATCAGGCTCGCGGCGATGCCCAAGTAAAAGGGGATGTAGGGCACGACCATCACGACGTTCTCCGGCGGGTTGATGCCGGGGATGACGCGCGAGGTCGGCGGCTGGACGACCGCGGGCGGCACGAACGGGATGCCCTGTGCGACGGGCGGCTGCGCCTGCGGCGGCGGAATGAAGACAGACGGGTAAGAGGTCGGAGCCTGATAGGGAGTTTCGATGATGCGCGTCGGCCTTTCGGAATCGAGCGTCCGGGTCTGCTCTTCGCCCTCGCGCGCAACCTCATCCGTCGCGCCGGGAACGGCTCCCGTGCGCTTCGGAAAGTCCGGGTCGAGCGGATTAGTGTCGTACTTGCTCTTCTTTTCCATCGCTTACAGGCTCATTTACGACAAGGGCGCGCGGATTGTTCTCACGCTTCGACGATTTCTTCGCCGCTCACGACGTAGCTCGCGCGCTCCCAGAGCCGCGAGCCTTCGCTGATGCGAAAAGCGCCCAGCGTGGGCTCCTGACCTTCGAGGCCAATAATAAAGTAAATCGCCGAGGGATAGTAGGCGAGGCGCACGTCCGTCTCCGACGGCACGGGATCGCCCGAGCGCGGGTGCGAGTGATAGATGCCGAGCAGTTGCTCGCCGCGCTCGCGCATACGCCTCTGCGCATCGAAGAGGTCTTCGGGCGCGGCCTCGTACGAGACCAGAGCCTCGCGCGCCACATTGCGCAGGCGGTAGACGGAGCGCGCAGACTTTCCGGCTCCGCCCACCAGCCCACAGCACTCCAACGGCTGCGCCTCGCGCGCGTGCGCGTACATCTCCTCGACCTGCGCTCTTTGCAGCACGATCATGAAAATTCAGGAAACCTTTGCGCGCTTCCGTCTTTCTTTTTTTAGCGTCTTGGCGTGAAACGTTGATGGTTCGCGCCAAGACGCTAATAAAGAAAGACTCAAGCGCGCGAAGGTTTGTTTAAGCTTCTGCGCTCTGCGTGCGCGGCTGTCCGGCGGCGGCCTCTTTGATGAGGCTGCGGCCGATGACGAGGCGTTGAATCTGGTTCGTGCCTTCGTAGATCTGCGTGATCTTCGCGTCGCGCATGTACTTCTCAATCGGATAGTCCTTGCAGTAACCGTAGCCGCCGAAGAGCTGCACGGCGTCGGTCGTGACCGACATCGCCACGTCGGTCGCAAAGACCTTCGCCATCGCGGCCATCTTCGAGACGTTCTTCGCGCCGCCGTCGATGGCGCGCGCGCAGGCGTAGATGAGCTGTCGCGCGGCTTCGACCTTCGTCGCCATGTCCGCGAGCATCCACTGAATGCCCTGGAAGGATGCGACCGACTGGCCGAACTGCTGGCGCTCCATCGTGTACTCGACGGCGAGATCGAGCGCGCCCTGCGCCAAGCCCAGAGCCTGCGCCGCGACGCCCGGACGCGCCAGGTCAAGCGTCATCATCGCGTGTTTGAAGCCGTGCCCTTCTTTGCCGCCCAGGAGGTTCTCTTCCGGCACGTAGCAGTCGTTGAAATGCAGCTCATGGACGGGCACGCAGCGAATGCCCATCAGGTCTTCCTTCTTGCCGATTTCGAAACCGGGCGTGCCCTTCTCGACCAGGATCGCAGAGACGCCGCGCCCGCCCCGGTCCGGATTGGTCGAACAGAAGATGGAGTAGAGCGTCGCCGAGTTGCCGTTCGTGTTCCACTTCTTATCGCCGTTCATGACGTAAAAGCCGTCACGCTTCTCGGCGCGCGCGGTGAGGCTCCCGGCGTCCGAGCCGGAGGCTTTTTCCGAGAGGCCGAAGGCCATCAGCGTCTTGCCCTGCGCGACATCTGGCAGGTACTTCTGCTTCTGCTCCTCAGTCCCGCCGACGATGATCGGAAAGGACGCGAGCGCGTTGACGGCGTACGTCACGCCGACACCGCCGCAGGCTTTGGATAACTCTTCGACGACGAGGCAGAGGTTCATCACACCGCCGCCGCGCCCGCCGTACTCCTTAGGAATCCAGACGCCCATCAAACCCGCGTCCTGCAAAGCGCGCACGACCGTCCACGGATACTCCGCCGTCCGGTCCAGCTCGGCCGCGACCGGGCGCACATGCTTGTCCGCGATCTCGCGCGCCATCGCGCGGTATTCCAGATTCTCTTTCGTCAGTAAATCGTCCACGTTTTGAATCTCTCCTCATCTTAAAAGTCAATTCTTTGCGTCCTTCTGTCTTTCTTTGTTTGCGCCTTTGCGAGAACCCTCAACGTTTCACGCCAAGACGCCAATAAAGAAAGACCCAAGCACGCAAAGGTTACGCTTTAGTCTTTCATGAATTTCAGCTTCAACTCTTCCAACTGCTTCGCGTCCACTTCGCCGGGAGCGTCGATCATCAGGTCTGCGGCGGAGGCGGTTTTCGGGAAGGCCATCAGGTCGCGTATGTTGTCGATGCCGGTCATCGCCATCAGGAGACGCTCGATGCCCGCCGCGATGCCGCCGTGCGGCGGCGTCCCGAACTCCAGCGCGTCGAGGAAGAACCCGAAGCGCTCGCGCGCTTTCTCCTGCGTCAGCCCGAGAGCCTTAAAGACCAGTCCCTGCACTTCGCGTTGATGAATACGGATCGAGCCGCCCGCGGCCTCCACGCCGTTGACCACCGTGTCGTAAGCTTTGGCGCGAAGCTGCCCCAGAAGCTCCGTCTCGTCCCCTTCGACCGCGCGCTTCAGCAGCGGCAGGTCTTCGTCGAGCGGCGAAGTGAACGGGTGATGCATCGCGTAGTAGCGCCCGTCGTCCTCGTTGAACTCGAACATCGGGAACTCCGTGACCCAGAGCGGCCGGTAGACGTTCGCCGGAATCAGCTTTTCGCGCCGCGCGACTTCGAGCCGCAGCGCGCCGAGCGACTGCGCCACGACCTTCGCCTTGCCCGCGATGATGAGCACCGCGTCGCCCTTCGCGGCTCCGGCCGCAGCCGCCACACGCTCGGTCGCCTCCGGCCCCAGAACTTTTAAGAGCGAAGACGAGGTTTCGTCTCCGAGCTTGATCCACGCCAGCGCGTTCGCGCCGTAACGCTTCACAAACTCCTGCAACTCGTCCAGAGCCTTGCGCGAAAGGTTCGCGCCGCCGCGCGCGACGACGCCCTTGATCTCTCCCTTGCCTTCGATGACGGCGGCGAAGGGCGCGAACGCCGTGCCCTCAAACTCGCGCGTCAAATCCTGCAGCTCCATCTCGAAACGCAGGTCCGGCTTATCCGAGCCGTAACGCCGCATCGCTTCCGCGTAGGTCATGCGCGGGAAAGGAGTCTCCAGCTCGACGCTGAGCAGCTTAAAGACGCGCGGGAAAAGTCCTTCGACCAGGCGATAGACGATCTCCTGCGAAGCGAAGCTCAATTCCACGTCGAGCTGCGTGAACTCCGGCTGGCGGTCTGCGCGCAGGTCTTCGTCACGAAAGCAGCGCGCGATCTGGTAATACTTGTCGAGCCCGGCGATCATGCAGAGCTGCTTGAAGAGTTGCGGCGACTGCGGCAGCGCGTAGAACTTGCCCGGCTGAATGCGCGACGGCACGATGTAATCGCGCGCGCCTTCGGGCGTGGACTTGATGAGGATCGGCGTCTCGATCTCCGTAAAGTCCTGCTCGTTCATGTAGCCGCGAATCTCCGCCACCACGCGATGACGCAATCTGAGATTCGCCTGGAGCTGCGGACGCCGCAGGTCCAGATAGCGATACTTGAGCCGCAGGTCTTCGCTCGCCAACGCATCCGACGAAGTGACTTCGAGCTGGAATGGCGTCGTCCGCGCGTCGTTCAAAACCAGAATCTCGCGCGCGCTGACCTCGACCTCGCCGGTCGCCAGCTTAGGATTGCGCCGCCCCTCTTCGCGCAGGACGACTTCGCCCGTCACGGCGATGACGTATTCGCCGCGCACCTCTTTGGCCTTCGCGTGCGCGGCCGCAGCGGTCTCTTCGTTAAAGACGACCTGCGTCACGCCGTCGCGGTCGCGCAGGTCTATGAAAGTCAACGGCCCAAAGTCCCTGCGCCGCGCGACCCAACCCATCACGGTTACGGTCTGTCCTACGTTTTCGGTTCGCAACTGTCCGCACGAATGCGTGCGCTCAAGATTTCCTAAATTATCGAGCATGATTAAATTTCCATGATTGCCACAGAGACGGAGTCACCGAGAAGAAGAGAATGATTTTTACCCTTTATGCTGCTCCGTGTCTCTATGTCTCTGTGGCTAATTCTCATCCTTACTTTCAGATTCTTTGATAAATTCCTGCACCGAGTCAAAGCGATCCTGCTCCAACTTCCCGGCCGTCGCCTGCATCTTGTCGTTCAGATAAACGTTGTACTCCGCAGACCTGTTGCGCGGGATGCTCAGAGATTTCCAGTCCGCGGATTTGAAATGCTTCGCCAGAAAAATGATCTGGCCGATATGCATCGCGTAATGCATCTGCTGCCGGCTGACAGCCTCCAGCACAGTGTGCTCTTCGCCGCGAATGTAGACGACGCGGCTCAGATCATCCGGCCCCAACGGCTCAAGGGCATCGAACACATATTGCCAGCCGCGCTCCCACTGCTCCATCAGCTCA
>JAFBAJ010000574.1 GCA_019247865.1 Acidobacteriota bacterium | reverse complement strand
TTATCGGACTGGCGCAGCAGCGCCTGACGACGGACAAAACCGTCGAAGCCGTCGCCGGTCGCGTCGTCACGTACACGGACGCGAGCGGCAACGCGCAGAGCCTGTCCCTGCCTGAGAAGGAACGGCTCAGCGTGCGCGAGCTGGTCGTCTATCCGATCGCGCGGGCGGGCGGCGGGCAGCCGCTGCTGGAGTTTCACGTCGCGTGGGAGATTTTCGTGGACAGTGCGCCCGCGCTGTCGATTTACGTTGATTCCATCACGGGCGACATCCTCGGCGCAGAGCGCAAAGAAGCCGGCTGAATCGGCGACACCTCTTTTTTACTTGACCTGAGCGATTGGGTGGCGGCATTCTAAGGCGCAGATATTTAAAAATTTAATGGAGTAACTTATCGCATGAATTTTGATCCGACTAATAATATTTCATGGCAGTTCGGACATCGCGGCAGAGTAGCGGTATTCATAGATGGCAACAACCTTTTCCATGCAGCACGTTTTCACAACATAGATATTGATTACAATAAGCTGTTGCGTGTGCTGCTCGGAGACGGTCGTCTCCTGCGCGCCTTCTTCTACACGGGCGTCGATGTCGGAGCGGAGCGCCAGCAGGGCTTTCTGCTCTGGATGCGGCGCAACGGCTTCCGCGTCATACAGAAAGAGCTCAAGACTTTTTACGACGGCACGCGCAAGGCCAACCTCGATGTCGAGATCGCCGTCGACATGCTTTCCTTAGCCGGACGCTACGACACGGCCGTGCTCGTCTCCGGCGACGAGGATTTTGTTTACGCCGTCAACGCGGTCGCCTACAAGGGATGCCGCGTCGAGATCGCTGGCTTCCGCTCGAACACCGCGCCGAAGCTGATCGACGTAGCCGACTATTTCATAGACCTCGGCGAGATCGCAGACAAGGTGCGCAAAGAGCTGCCGCACGGCGCGCGTTACGACGAGACGGGACAGCCGGCCTTTCTCAACCACGGCGCTGAAGCACAGGGCAATCATCACCCGTCCCCGGACGGCCACGGCAACGGCTTCGCCAACGCCCCCGCCGCACGCGTCGTCATCGAGGCCGACCTGGAAGAAGAAGCAGACCACTTCGATCCTTCCCCAGACCTGATTCGCGTCACAGACGAACATTGAAAGCAGTAGCCAGGAGTCAGAAGTCAGTAGTCAGAAGAAAAGCGACGCCTTATCATTCCGGCTCCTGGCTTCTGGCTCCTGAATTCTCGTCCGTATGAAGATCTTCAGTCTCGAAGAGGCCAATGCTCTGCTGCCGCTGGTGCGCGAGATGCTGCTCGCGATCCAGCGCGCGCACAGGCGTTTGATCTCGATGCAGGAGGCTGCGAAACATGCTGCCGAAGGAGCCGAGCTGGGCGGCGGCGGAATGACCGGCGGCGCGGCCTATATCTCGGTGCTGATGGAGCTCGCTTCGCTCACCTCAGAGCTTGACGCGCTCGGCGTGCAGCTCAAGGATTACGAGCGCGGCCTGATAGACTTTCCCACCCTCAGAGACGGCCGGGTCGTGCTCCTCTGCTGGCATCTCGGCGAAGGCGACCAGATCGAATGGTGGCACGATGTCGAGACCGGCTTTGCCGGAAGACAACCGCTCTAAAAGCAAGTCCCAGGTCCCAGGTCTCAAGTCCCAGGTCACGAACCTGTCTTTTGACCTGGGACTTTTCGACTTGGGACCTGGGACTTGCTTTCCTTTATCTTGTGGCCGCCCGCCGTGCAAATACAGTCTCTTGTGCATTTTCTGATTGACGAGTTAAAGTAACTTCTGATAGTATCCGCCGCGACTCCGCAATGGGCTTGGGTTTAGAGGCTTTGCCGACCGGGCTCGCACGAACTCTTTTTTTTGCAGAATTTTTATCTTCTCCTTTCAGTGGAGGCTTTTGTTCTATGCAGTGTCCCGCGTGTCGCGCCGTTTATTCCAATGCTCTGGAGATGTGCCCACGGTGCCGGACGCCAGCTTCCAAAGACGCTCCACAGCCCGAAGAAACTCCGATGACTGAAGCGTTGAACGTCGAGTCGGCCACGGCCGTCGTTCAGGAGCCTGCGGCCGAGACGACCGCGCCGGCTGTGCCTGCTGTGCCTGCTGTGAAGGCCAAGCCCTCTTCGACCCTCATCGAGTTTCCCGGCGCGGGTCGTGCGCGGCCGCAATGGCGCAAGGACCTGAGCGAGCGCGTGCGCGAGATTCAGGAGCGCCGTGCGCGCGAGGCCACGACGCGCGAAGCCGAAGAGAAGCTCAGGCCGCGCACAGAGCAGCCCGCGAAAGAGGATGGAGCGCCGCCGCTCGGACTGGTGCCGCAGCCCGACCAGCCGCAGATGAATCCAATCGTCGTCGCCGCGCTCAAACGACTCGAACGCGCGCAGCAGCCGACGCCGCCGCCACGCAGGCAGGCGATGGGCGGAGCGGCCGTCGCCGTCGCGCGCGTCGCGGAAGAGCACTATCAGTTGGAGAGTCAGGTCGAAGAGCGTCCGGCGCTCGCGCCCGTCCCGGAGACGCTCAGGGAGCAGGCCCCTGCACCGGAAGTCAAAGAGACCAAACCGGCTGAACCGGCGCGCGAGCACACGCTCTCGGTCGTGCAGACGAAGCCTGTCACACAGAGCGCACACGTCGTCCAGGAGCCGGTGGCGAAGCGTGCTGTGGTCGAGACCGTTGCGCCGGAGCCGACGCTTGAGACGCAGGACGCCGACGCCTTCGCTTTTGAAGAGATCTATGATGACCGCGCGCCCGTCTTCTCCAGAATAGCCGCGGGGATGGTCGACCTCCTCGTCGTAGCCTTCGCTTCGTCTCCCTTCGCCGCGATCATCGAATTGACGAACGGCAACTGGGCCGATGAGCGCGTGGTGGTTTCGATGGGCGGCATTCTGGCGATCATCATGTTTCTGTATCTGACGACTTCGACCGCCCTCGCGGGACGGACGTGGGGCATGTCGCTCCTCTCTCTGCGAGCGGTGGATGTGGACACGGGCTTGCCGCCGACGACGAAGCAGTCCGTGACGCGCGCGGTCGCGTACATGCTCTCGCTCGTGACTCTGGGCTTAGGACTGCTCTACGCGCTCTTCGATGCCGAAGGACGCACCGCACACGATCACCTGTCCGGAACCGCAGTTGTGCGCGACTGAATAAACCAGCACGGTAAATAATAAATGGTAGATAGTGAATGGGCTTCTCTATTCACTATTTACCATTTACTATTTACAGACCCTTTGTTGTGAATGACCAAACCATCCAGGCCATCGTCGCAGAGCTGGCGCCCGCGCTGGTCGGACGGAGCATGGGCAAGGTCTTTCAGCTCTCGCGCCTCACGCTCGCGATAGACTTTCGGACGGGCGACAGCCGCTATCTCTTCATCAGCATCGAGCCGCAGCCAGCACCGCGCCTGTATCTCATCGAAAGACGCGTCCGCGATCTGGAGAAACAGTCGCTCGCGCCGACCTCCTTCATCATGACGCTCTATAAAAGGCTCGCTGGCGCGCGGCTCATCTCGCTCCTGAAGGACGAGGGGGAGCGCGTCGTGCGTTTTGTGTTCACGGCGGAGGATGTGATCGGGCAGGAGCGTCAATACACACTCGTCGCGCAACTGACCGGGCGCGCCTCCAATCTGCTGCTGCTCGATGAGAACGATTATGTGATAGACGCCCTGCGCACGCCGCGCGGTGAAGGTCAGGAGATCGCGGATAAGTATCAGCCGCCTCCGGCGCAAGGGCTGCCCGCGCCGTCCGGCTCGCCGCTGGAACGCGGCACACACGCTTCCCTTTCCGAAGCGGCCGACGCCTTTTATCGCCAGCTCGACGCAGAGAGAGCTTTCAACTCGCGCGCGGCGGCGGCGCGTGCGCGGCTCAGGAAGGAGATCACGCAGCGCGTCAAGCTCCGCCGTCATCTCGAAAATGATTTACAGGAACACGGCGAGGCCGAAGAGCATAAGCGCATCGGCGACCTGCTGCTCGCCAACCTGGCGACGGCCGTGCGGCGCGGAGGCGTCGTCGCGCTCACGGATTATTACGCGGAGGATGCGCTGACCATTGAGCTGGAGATAGACGAGCAGGCGACCCTGCAGGAAGAGGCCGCGCGCCGTTTTAAGCGCTACACCAAAGCGCGTCGTGCGGCCGAAGAGATCGCGCGCAGGCTCTCCGAACTGGAGCAGGAAGTGGCAGCGCTGCACGCGCAGGAAGAGCGACTTGAAAGCATCATCGCGGCGTCGGACGCAGCCGCGCTCGAAACATTTTTCGAGCAGGACCGGAAGCGCGCGCCACAGGCTCAACACAAAAAGCGAGCGGCCGAGAGCGTGCCCGGCGCGCGGCGTTATCTCTCTTCGGACGGCTACGAGATTCTGGTCGGCCGCGCGGCGCGAGATAACGACCACCTCACCTTCCGCGTCGCGCGCCCGCACGACCTCTGGCTGCACGCGGCGGATTATCCGGGCTCGCACGTCGTCGTCCTCAACCCGACCCGCAAAGAGATTCCGCACCGCACGATCATCGAAGCAGCGCAGCTCGCCGCGGCCTTCAGCCAGGCGCGACGCGACTCAAAAGTCAACGTCCATTACACGCAGCGCAAGTTCCTCTCGAAACCCAAAGGAGCCGCGCCCGGCCTCGTCCGCATGTCCAGCTTCCGCTCGCTCACGGTCGAGCCGCAGGAGAAGCTGGAACGCATTTGAGCATCTGTCCGCACAACTGTAGGGGCAGGGCTGGTCCCTGCCCGCTCAACTTACAGAGCACACGGGCAGGGACCAGCCCTGCTCCTACAAACTATTTTTCCTCAAAAGCCGCACACTTTCGTCAACTCCTTTCAGTAAGTTGAAATCATGAGCACGAATCTGGTTGAGCCGTTGGAAAATTTCGCCACCACAGTTCTGGATCGCCTCGCGGATGTTGTCGTCGGCGAGGCTTCGACGTTGCGGGACGGGACGGAGCACGCGGGCGTGTTGCTGCCGCGCGATCTTTACGCGCACAGGAACGCGCAGACGGAGTGGTGGTATTACACCGGCCATATGCAGACCGCTGCGGGGCGGCGCTTCGGTTTTGAGCTGGTCTTTTTCAAACGGCGGACAGACCTCGACCGCTTCGGCGTCGTGCCGCTGCGGCTCATCGCCAATCCGCTGTACCTGGCGCACTTCGCCATCACGGACGAATCGCGCCGGCGCTTTCGTTACTCACATCGCAAGAGCGCGAACGGCGTGTTCGATCTTCCGGCGGCGGCGAGCATGGAGAAATATTTTTTACGGCTCGGCAACTGGACTGTGCGCGAGGTGAACGGAGTGCATCTGCTGCGCGCGACGCTGGGCGACGATCTGATCTTCGAGGCCGCGCTGAAAAGCTCCAAGCCCGCCGCTTTGAACGGTCAGGAGGGAGTGGGCGTGAGCTTCAAGGACGCGGGCGAAGCCTCGCGCTACTTTTCGTTCACGCGGATGGAGGCCGAAGGAAAGATCACCTGGCACGGCGCGACGGAAGAGTTCACCGGGCTGGCCTGGATGGACAGAGAGTTCGGCACCTGGCGAACGACTGAGAATCAGAAGGGCTGGGACTGGTTCAGCCTGCAGCTTGAGACGGGCGCGGAGGTGATGGTCTATCACCTGCGCAACAGTCGCGGCGAGCCTTCGCCCTTTTCGAGCGGGACTTATGTTGATGCTGCTGGCAGGCAGACGCATCTCTCGCGCGAAGATTTTATGCTCGAAGCAAACGGCCACTGGGAAAGCCCGCACACGCAGGCTGTCTATCCGAGCGGCTGGCGACTGCGCGTGCCGCGTTTCGGGCTTGATGTGGCAGTCACGCCCGTCCTCAAAGACCAGGAGCTGGACACGCGCGGGACGACGATGATCGTCTACTGGGAAGGCGTCTGCACGGTCGCGGGGCAGCACGCGGCGCAGACGACAGAGGGCCGCGCCTATGTCGAGCTGGTCGGGTACGACCGCTCGCACGAGCAGCCCAGCCTCAGCGCGTTCCTCTTCGGCAACTCGTTCGAGCGCGGCTGGCGGAGCATCTTCGGCTAAGAATTTGCCACAGAGCGCACAGAGAAGCGAAATGATTTATTTGCTCTGTGCTCGCTGTGTCCTCTGT
>JAFBAJ010000503.1 GCA_019247865.1 Acidobacteriota bacterium | reverse complement strand
CGACGGCGCGAGCCGTGACGGCGGACACGCGCGTCGGCTCGACCACCGAAAAGGTGCTCTCGCGCAAGGATTTGATTCTGCGCCTTGAGACGCCGCGCTTCGTCACGGCGGGCGACACCGTCACGCTCTCCAGCATCGTTCATAACTACCTGCCTGCGGGCAAGCAGACGCAGCTCTCTTTGCAGGTCACTGGCGCGCAGCTCATCGGCCAGAACAGAGAGTCCGTCATGATCGAGAAGCAGGGCGAGCACAGAGCCGATTGGCGCATCCTCGCGCAGCAGACCGGCGAGATGCGACTGCTCGCCAAAGCCCTGACCGATACCGAATCCGACGCCGTCGAGATTGCGATCAACGTCCTGCCGCGCGGACTCAAGCAGTCGAAGGCGCAATCGGCGACCATCTCGCAGGAGAACGCGACGCAGGATTACACACTGGACATCCCGGCCAGCTCGGACGCGGATTCGCGCACGCTGCGGATAGAGGCCGCGCCTTCGGTCGCGAGCACGCTCTTCGGCGCGCTCGATTACCTGACCGGCTACCCGTACGGCTGCACGGAGCAGACCATGTCGCGTTTTCTGCCGACGGTCATCGTCGCGCAGACGCTCAAGGACGTGAAGACCGCGCGGATCAAAGAGACGAACAACATCAACGCCAAGGTACAGAGCGGCCTCGACCGGCTCTACGGCTTCCAGCATTCGGACGGCGGCTGGGGCTGGTGGAAGGATGACCAGACAGACCCGTTCATGACCGCCTACGTGGTGGACGGTCTGATCCTGGCTAAGAACGCGGGCTACGCGGTCGAAGACTATCGCCTCACGCAGGGCCGCACCAAGCTCACGCAGATGCTTGACGAGAACAAGGCGTACGGCGACCAGCAGATCGATCTGGAATCGCGCGCCTTCATGATCTACGCGCTGACCGAAAGCGGCGAGACGGACATCAAGTACGTCAACGACCTCTTCACGCGGCGCGGCGAGCTGCAAGCCTACGGGCGCGCACTGCTCGCGCTGACCCTGAGCCTGAACAAGGACTCGGAACGCGCAGGCACGGTCGCAGGCGAGATCGAACGCTCTGCCGCAGTCAATGAGATGGACGCGCACTGGGATTCGCGCCGCCGCGAGATGCTCGACTTCTCCGATGTCAACGACGTCGAAGCGACCGCGCTCTCGTTAAAAGCGCTCGCGCGCATCGCTCCTCAGAGCGAGCTGCTGCCGAAAGCAGCGCGGTGGCTCGTCTCCAACCGGAAAAACGGCTACTGGTGGGATTCGACGAAGCAGACGGCCTTCGCCATCTTCGGCCTGACCGATTACCTCAAGGTCAGCCAGGAGCTGTCGCCCGACTACACTGTGGAGGTCTACCTGAACGGCGAGCAGTTGTTGAATAAGCGCATCACCGGCGGCGATGCGGCGCAGGCGCAGAGCCTCGTCATCAAGCGCAAGGGGCGCGAGGTGAGCCCGGTCAATCGCCTCCGCGTCATCAAGCGCGGGCGCGGGATGCTCTACTTCAACAGCGCGCTCGAATACTACACGGGCGCGGAAGAGACGCAGGCGCAGGGCAATGCCGACCTGCAACTGACGCGCGAATACCTGCGCCTCAAGATAGATGAAAGCACGCTCACCTGGAAGACCGAGCCGCTGACGGGCGACGTGGTCTCCGGAGACCTGATCGTCGTGCGGCTCGTGCTCAAGGGCAAGCCCGCACAGCGCATCATGATCGAAGACCCGATCCCGGCCGGAGCCGAACAGGTTACGCGCGCCAGCAATATCGAGTTCGACTACAGCACCAATAGCTGGAGCGACTGGTTCAGCGCACGCGAGTTTCGCGACCAGAAGACGCTCTACTTCCTCAACGAATTCGACGGCGAGGTGATGTTCCAGTACGTCATGCGCGTGCAGATACCGGGCGAGTTTCTCATCAACCCGGCGCGCGCAGAGCTGATGTATAACCCCTCCGTGCAGGCCAACACGGCCAGCGCGCGGATGCTGATTAAGGACAAATGAAGATCATGCTTACTGCTCTGAAAGACATTGGCGAGTCGGCGCGCGCACTGGTGCGTAACCGTCGTGCGCTGCTGCTCTTCTTCGTGACCTACTTGGCGCTATTGGCGACGCTCTCGCTCTTCGTCGCGACGCGCGAGGCGACCGTCAGGGAAGTGCTCTTCAGCCTGACGGCGCTCGTGGCGATGCCCGCGCTCTTCTTTCTCCTGCAGGCGATGTGCGTGAGCTACGCCGAGACTGCGGGCGCACGCGAGCTGCTGCGAAAGGCGTTCAGAATCTTCTGGCGCATCGCGGTCGCCAGCGTGCCGCTCATCCTGCTCGGCCTCGCGCTCTATTTCCTGCTCTGGAAAGTAGAGACGCGCATCAATCCGCAGACGCATCTGCCGGGCGGGCTGGCGCGCGGCGCGGCAAAGGCCGGATGGCCGACGCTTCTCTTTTCGACTTTGCGGCTGCTGCTCTTCGGCCTGGCGCTGCCACTCGCCGGGATACATCTCTGGCTCGCGCTCGTGCGTGAAGACCTGCGGAGTGTGTGGGGCAATTTGAGAGGGATCCTGTCAAAGGCTTTCGCGCCGCGCTCGGTCGTGACGTATGTGTTTGGCCTCGTCCTCTTCGGCGTGCTGCCGTACTTTCTGATCGTCTCGCGCACGCCGTTCGAGAGAGCGTGGTTGGAGCTGACAGTGCTCGGCGCGCGTCTCCTCCTGGCCTTCTGCCTGATGCTCTTCGGGTGGGTGGCGACGGTCGGCGCGCTGCACAAAGTGGAGGTCGCGGAGAGCGCGCAAGGGTAAGGGATGAACAGCTTCCTTCTCAAATTTCAGTCCTCTTCGTGGCTCACGCATCCGCTCGTGATGTCGTGCGCGACGCTCCTGCTGCTGCTCCTGTTTCTGACGGGCGGGTGGCAGCGCGAGCTGGCGCAGGACTCGCCGGTCGCGATCAGCGCGGAGGAAGTCGATGCGAGCTTACAGCGTGCGGCCACGCTCGCGCTCGGCGGGCGCGAAGGCACTGTCATCGTGATGGAGGCGCAGACGGGGCGCGTGCGTGCGCTCGCTGGGACGCGCCTCGCAGACGAAGAGGCGCAAGCGCCCGGCTCGACCATCAAGCCGTTCGCGGCCTTAGCAGCTCTGCGCGCCGGGCTCCTGAGCGCAGACACGCGCCTCCTCTGCCGCGAGCGTTACCGGCGCGGGGATTTCGAGATGAAGTGCTCGCATCCGAAAGAGCAGCCGCCCTTCTCGCCCGTCGAGGCGCTGGCCTACTCCTGCAACTACTTCTTCGGAGAGCTCGGCGAACGCCTCAGCGCGGACGCCTTCAATCGCACGCTCTCCTCTTTCGGCTTCGGCGCGCAGACAGGCTTCAGCAGCACTGAAGTTTCCGGCAAGCTGCCGCGTGGCAGCCGTCCGCCAAGCAACACGCTCGGCGAAGGACAGGACCTGCTGGTCACGCCCGTCCAGCTCGTGACGGCGTACGCGGCGCTCGTCAACGGCGGACATCTCTACGCGCCGCAGCAGTCCGCCCCGGCCGATTTCAAGCTCAAAGAGCGCGCGCGGATCGACATCCCTTCAGAGCATCGCGACCTCCTGCTCAAAGGCATGCGCGGCGCGGTCGAGTACGGGACGGCGGCCGAAGCCGGGCTCGCGTCTCTCAACGTCTTCGGCAAGACCGGGACTTCGACCGAGAACGACAGCGCGCGCACACAAGGATGGTTCATCGGCTTTGCTTCGGATGAGGGTGTGAACGAGCTGGCGGAGCCGGAAGAGGTGAAGCTCGTCGTACTGGTCTTTTTCAAACACGCGCACGGAGCCGACTGTGCGAAGGCTTCGCGCGTGGTGTTTGAAGAGTTCGCCCGGTTGGGGAGCCGAGGCGATAAGGAGGCGCGCGGGCGTAGCGATGATGAGCAGGTCGCTGCGCCCGCGCGTCTCAACCACGGAGACTTGCCCGTCCGCGTCCATCAGGTGCGCGAGAACGTGACTCGCACGATGTCGCTCGAAGACTACGTGCTCGGCGTCGTCGCGACCGAGGGCAGCATCGAAGCAGAGCCCGCCGCGCTCAAAGCCTTAGCGGTCGCGGTTCGCACCTACGCGCTCAAAAATCTGCATCGTCATGCGAGTGATGGCTACGACTTCTGCACGACGACGCACTGCCAGCGCTACGTGCCCGTCAATCGCGAGGAGGTGCGCAGTGACATCCTGAGCGCGGTGACGGAGACCGCTGGCGAAGTCCTGCGCGACGGCGACAACCAGCTCATCGAATCATATTTCGGCGCGTCGTGCGGTGGGATGACGGCCGACATACATACCTTGTGGGGCGTTGCGCCTAAGAGCTACCTGCGCGGGACGCGCGACGAGTATTGCGCGGACGGACCGCACAGCAGTTGGACGGACATCATTCCGGCCGAGAAGCTGGCGGGCGCGCTCAAGGGCGACGAGCGCAGCAACGTCGGGGCGCGGGTTGATGAAGTGCGTGTCCTGAAAAAAGATGCGACGGGACGCGCGGAGCTGATCGAGCTGGTCGGAGAGCGGCGGCGCACACTGCGCGGCTGGGACTTCAAGATCATCGTCGGGCGCGCGCTCGGCTGGAACCTCTTGAAGAGCTCGCGTTTTGAAGTCCGGCGCGAAGGCGACGCGTTCGTCTTTCGCGGCAGCGGCTTCGGACACGGATTGGGTTTATGTCAGGAGGGCGCGCACGTCATGGCTTCGAGCGGCGCAGATTATCGTCGCATCCTCGCGCGCTATTTTCCCGGCACGTCCCTCAGAAAAGAGAAGCCCGTGAGCAGTTGATGGGATTCAAATGAAAGAAGTATCAAAGAACAGAAAGTTTTCCAGATCGTACAGCCGGCTGATCGTTTTAGTGTGCCTCCTCTGTGGCTCTGCGGCCCTGTGGCTGATGCTTCGTCGTCAACAAACAAAGCCCGGCGGCAACGCGCCACAGGTCTCCGAAAAGCGAACTCCCCCAACAGACCCTGCCCGCGAAGCGCCCCCGCGCACACGCGTCCTCACACCTGCCCTTCCGAACAACGCCGTCCGCACGCTGTCGAGCGAGAAGTTCCGCGCACGCTTTTCCGCGCGAGTCGAGCGGCGCGAGGTCGAATCCGTCCTGCGCACGCTCGAAGCGGCGCGCGCAGACGTGCAGCATCGCACTGCTGCCGCCGCTCTGCATCAGTCCGAGCAGTCGCCGCTCGATATCGTGATCCACGATACGACCGGGGACTTCGTCGCGGCGACCGGGCAACCCTGGTGGGCTGCCGCCGTGACGCATGACAACCAGATCGAATTGCAGCCGCTCGAAATTCTGCGCAGTCGCGGCGTGCTCAATCAAACCCTGCGCCACGAATACGCGCACACGATCATCGATCAGCTCAGCCACGGCCGCGCGCCGCGCTGGCTGGCGGAAGGACTCGCGGCGCACATCGCCGGCGAGGGCGCGCTGCTCGCGCAGGAGAAGGTCACAGAAGAGCTCACGGTCGAAGAGCTTGAACGCAGGCTCTCGCATCCGGCCTCGCCCGAAGAGATGCACAAGCTCTACGCCGCTGCCTACAAAGAAGTCCAACAGCTCATCCGCACAGAGGGCGAAGCGAGCGTCTGGCGGAGATTGGTGCAGGAATAAAAGCAGGTTTCACGCAAAGGCGCAAAGACGCAAAGAAAAGCATTCCTGTCTTTCTTTGCGTCTTTGCGCCTTTGCGTGAAATTTCTTATCCTTCATCCATAAGGAGCAATCACATGAAGACTTCTCTGACCGCCGACGCGACGCGCGCCGTGACCACTCATTTGCAGGAAGCCAACCACGCTTTCGCCCACACATATCCCGGCGAGACCGGACGCCGCCAGCCCGTGCACACGGTCTACGGCGGAGCGCATCTCTACAAGTCCGACTCCGCGCAGCGGCTCGGCCAGCTCGCGCGCCGCGCGCTCGAACAGTACGCGCCGGACTTCATCAGCTTCGCCCACGCAATCGAGCTGCCGGGCGCGAGCGTGCT
>JAFBAJ010000502.1 GCA_019247865.1 Acidobacteriota bacterium | reverse complement strand
GTCGACGACGCGGTGTCCGCGACCAAGCTCGGCGCGTTCGACTTCATTGAAAAACCGCTCTCAATCGAGAAGACTGTGCTGACTGTCCGCAATGCTCTCAGGCAGCGCGAGCTGGAGCGCGTCAATGCGGAGCTGGCGGCGGAGCTCAATCAGGAATACGCGATGATCGGCGAATCGGTCGCTATGCGCGCGCTCCGCAAACAGATCGCCGTGGTTGCGCCGACGGATGGCCGCGTCCTCATTTACGGCGAATCCGGCACGGGCAAAGAACTGGTCGCGCGCACGATTCACCTGCAATCTTTGAGGGCCGCGGCGGCGTTCGTCGAAGTCAACTCGGCGGCGATTCCCGAAGAGCTGGTTGAATCCGAACTCTTCGGCCACGTGAAGGGAGCTTTTACCGGCGCGCAGTCCGCGAAGAAAGGGAAGTTCGAGCTGGCCGACGGCGCGACGCTCTTTCTGGACGAGATCGCGGACATGAGCGCGCGCGTGCAGGCCAAAGTCCTGCGCGTGTTAGAAGAGCAAAGGTTCGAGCCGGTCGGGAGCAACGCCTCCGTGCGCGTCGACGTGCGCGTGCTGGCCGCGACCAACAAGCGGCTCGACACGGAGATCGAGCAGGGAAACTTCCGCGCAGACCTCTTCTATCGCCTCAACGTCATCCCGTTCGAGATTCCGGCTCTGCGCGAGCGCCTCGAAGACGTGCCCGCGCTGGTCGAGCATTTCAATCAGAAATTCTCGACCGCCTACGGCAAGCGGCCTAAGCGTTTCGAGCCGGAAGCGATTGAGGCTTTGCAGAGCTATTCGTGGCCCGGCAACGTGCGCGAGCTGCGCAACACCATCGAGCGCGTCGTCATCATGCAGGCCCGAACCAAAGTCACGACCGCAGACCTCCCCGTCCTCGGAGGCGAAGAGCCGCCCGCCGCCTCCTTCCGCTTTCCCTCTTTCAAGGAGGCGACCGACGCCTATCACCGCGAATTCATCCAAAGAAAACTCTTAGAGGCCGAAGGCAACGTCTCGCGCGCCGCCGAACTGATGGGCGTCGACCGTAGCCACCTCTACCGCCGCATGAAAAGCCTCGGCATACAGGGACGCGGCGAGCGTTAAAAACATTTCACGCAAAGGCGCAAAGACGCAAAGAAAGCAATCTGTCTTTTCTTTGCGTCTTTGCGCCTTTGCGTGAAATTCTTTTGTGCCGCTATCTACTCGACTCTCGTCGCCGCGAAGTTCAGATCGGCTCTCGCGTCCAGATGCGTGTAGAACATGTTCGCTGGATTAAAGTCATAGCCCTCTTTGCCGGCCGTGATGATGTAATCTCTGCCCGTCAACATGCGCGTGAAGCGATACCTGCCTTTCGCGTCCGTCTGCGTCACGCTCATCTGCGAGGTGCTGAGGTTGAAGAGCGTCACCAGCACGCCTCTCATCGGACGGCCTCCGGCGTAAGTAACGCGGCCGGAGATGTCCGCCTCAATCGCGGTCGGCCCCGCGCCCTCGCTCAGCGTCCAGTCCGAGAAGGAGGACACGCCGTTGACGGTCGCGGTGTTGCTGGCAGGCGCGACGCATGGACTGCCCGGACAGTTGTTGGCGAATGAGACGACGGAGCTGCCGTTGATCTTCATGATCCGGTAGTTGGCCTCGTTGCCGCTGATGTCCAGCGGGTCAAGGTAGTTGAACGTCAGGTTCGCGGTGATGCCTGTGCCCGTGAGCGTCCAGTAGCGTTTCAAAGAGGTCGCCGGATTGAGCTGCGGGTGGCTGCTCTCCACGGCCTTGATCGTCAGCTCGCCTGCGCCGGAGCCAGCGGTCGTGTTGGCCGTCACGGGCGAATAACCGTTCGCCGTTCCGACCGGAAAGATAAAGTTGACGGCTCCCGCGTTGTAAATCTTTCGCAGGTTGCCGATGACGTAGCCGCCCGTGCGATTGACCACGCCGTTCGCATCCACCGTCAGCGTAAAAGTCCCCGCGTTGATTAAGCCGCCGGGAATGTCCAGCACGCCGCCGATGTTCAGCGAGCCCGTGAGCGTCATCGTGCGCCCGGGCTCTACGATCAGGCCCTGCTGCGAGGCGGGCGTGTTGAGCGAAGGGTTATTCGTCACGCCGCTGGTCGGAACCACAGCGGTCGCCCATGCTGGCGGGACTGTATTGCTGAACCAGTTGGCAGCGGTGTTCCAGTCCGCGCTGTTCGCTCCCGTCCAGACCCAGTTGCCAGTCTCAAACGCTCCGATGTCAGTTCCGTCCGAGACATTGGCGATGGTCGGATCGTCAACCGGGCGCGTAAAGCCGCGCTGGTCCGTCAAGAGCGTAAAGGCGTTGCCCGCGTCAATCGCCGGGCTCGTCGCCCCGAGCGCGTGTGTCGAGGTCGGGCCGCCGTTGTTCTGCAAAGGGCCGAGCTGCGCGTTGATGACCGAGCTGGAAGTCCCGAACTGATCGCCCGTCGTCGGCGTAATGGTTCCGCCAGTGGTGCTGCCGATCAGATTGTAGCCGCCGGAAATGAGCGGCCCGCCGATATCGTTGTTCCCTGTGTTGCCTGCGATGATCGTGTTTTTGATCGTCACGGCGGCGCTGCTGACCCTGATGCCGCCGCCGAGACCGGAGGAGTTCGCGGTGAACGTGCAGCCTGTGATCGTCCCCAGTCCGGTGCTGGCAAAGTACACGCCGCCGCCCGTAGCCGTTCCGGTATTGTTGCCGGAGAAAGTGGAGTTCGTGAGGTTGATCGTGCCGGTGCCGTTGTAGATGCCGCCGCCTCCGGCTACGTTTGAGGAATTGCCGCTGAACGTGCTGCCGTTGACGGTGATCGTGCCGCTGTTGTTATAGATGCCGCCGCCGACGCTGCTGGCCGAATTGCTGCCGATGGTGCTGTTCGTCACGGTCACAGTGCCCGTCCCGCCGTTCTTGATCGCGCCGCCGACGTTTCCGGCTGTGTTGTTGGTGATAATGCAGTTGGTGACGTTCGTATTCCCCGGCCCGTTGTTGCCGTTATTGATCGCGCCCGCGTCGAACTGCGCAGAGTTATTTGTGATGAGCGTGTTCGTGATGTTGACTGTGCCCGTGTTGTTGTTATGTATGCAGCCGAGGTTGGTGGCGGAGTTGCCTGAAAAGATGCTGCCCGTGATATTGATATTGCCCGTGCCGTCATGCCTGATCGCGCCGCCCTCGCCGCCGCTCGCGGTATTGCTGCTGACG
>JAFBAJ010000494.1 GCA_019247865.1 Acidobacteriota bacterium | reverse complement strand
GTGCCCGCCTGCGCGAACAGTTCCTGCAAATCCTCACTCGAAGTCTGGAATGAGAGGTTGCCGACGTAAAGTTTCATAGACATAAATGTGTGTACCTGCTCCCTGCAACTATCACAGGAGCGTCAGAGAGAAGCTTTGCGAATCTGTAAGAGGCTTCGGTGTAACGGTAGGCAGCGAAGGCTTTTCGTGTTCGGGTGCTCTTCTAAGAAAGAGCGGCTTCTAATTGTTGAAATCCAGCCCACTCTCAAACTATCCAAAACGCCATCGCACAAGACTTACCCGCGTAGCGCATCACCGTTGATGCCAGAGAGAAGGAATTACCGGGCACTATGATGCACTATTAAGTGCTCAGGTTGCAAGCCGTTAGCAGCATTCTGAAGCAAATAGTGGGCGAATGCTGATGCCGGTATAACAGGTAAATGGCGAATACAGGCTTTCTTCAAGAGCTATTTCTCACGACCACGGAGATTTCCAAATGTTTGGGCTCTCTTTCAAAATTGACGCGACATCTTGACGAGCCGGTTGTTATCACTGGCAGCATTGCCGCCGGCTGGCATGTGCTTAAAAGTGGTAGACAACTTAAAAAGAGGCAGCGCAGGCGACAGCCTATTGTCAGGATATAGATTTTGTCTGCGCACGGTGTGCTGACTCAGAGCTGTTTCCGATTGCGGCCCGCGCCCGGATATATGAAATTTTAAGTAGTGTCCTAATTTGTTTTTCTCTGCGCTTTCTCAGCGAGTTCTCTGCGTCTCTGCGTTGAGATGATGCTGCCAAGTACTCAACGCCGCAGGCGCAGAGTTCACGCAGAGCAAGCGCAGAGAGTTGAAGCCAGGACACTACCAAATTTTAGGATATGTTTGATTCTGCCACACGCGCCTCACAATTCATGATCTATTCCGACAGGTTTTCGAGGCGATATTTCGCTTTGATGATCTGGCGGTTGATGCGTTCGGCTTGTTGGGCGAGGGCGTCGCGGCCGTGTGTGGCTTCTTCGGCGACGCGTTGTTGGAGTTGGTAGAGGGCGTCCTGTGTGAGGCGTTTGATTCCGAACCGGACGGTGCGGAGTTCCTCTTTGAGCTGGATGAGGCGCGGGGCGAGGTCTTCGGTCTCTTCGTGTGTGTGGGCGTTGGTGGTGCAGAAGAACTGGAGCTCTTCGTCGCCGAGGAGGGCGTGGAGGCTGTCGATGTCGCCTTCGCGGTAGGCGCGGCTGGCTTCGGCCATCACGGTGTGGCGGCGGCGGGCCTCGCGTTCGTCTCCGGCGTGGTCTGGATGAAAGAGCTTGGCGACGGACCAGAAGAGTTTGCGCAGGCCGACTGGAGCAGAGGGGAGAGCAGCTTCTTCGACCTGAATCTCTGCTTCATCTTCTTCAGCGGCGACGCCGAGGAGGCGTGCTTCGGCCTCTTTGATGGCGCGCTCGATCTCGGAGAGTTCGGCGAGGCGGCTGCCGACCGTCGCGGTGTAGCGCGCTTTGAAGGCGCGGAACTCTTCCTGCAAAGAGGTCAACTCGGCGCGGCGCGCTGCGAGTTCCGTTTCGAGGCGCGCGACCTCCTCGCCGAGATCGGTGCTTTTGGTCGCGTCGGGATGAAGCTCAAGACTCTGCATAGCTGCCCTCAGCGCAGCTTAGCTTGATTCAGGATTTCACGCAAAGGCGCAAAGACGCAAAGGAAAACAAGAATGCCTTTTCTTTGCGTCTTTGCGCCTTTGCGTGAAGCTGCTTTGCTGCGCCTCAGTCATCGGGCGCGGCGGGCTCGTTCTGGTGCGTGGGGTTGTCCGCGTTGAGCTCTTCGACCTCGAAGTGGTCGTGCGGTTTGCGGTGCCGACCGATGCCGAGCGTCCATGAAGGCGGGTCGCTCGCGGGAAAAGTCCCCATCACGTTATAGTCGATCTCGGCCTCGCTCATCTCCCCCTCGACATCCTGACCTTCATCATCGTCTTCTGCGGACAGGCGATCAGCGTCCTCTGTCATAACAACTCCTCCTGCTTCAGCCGAAATCATCGCCGCCGACCGCCCGTCCGTCAAGCTCAGGCTGCGGCCGAAGGCGCAAAGCCGTCGCCGGGTTTGAGGACGACCTTGATGCAATCCTCCTCCTTGTTGGCGAAGATGTCGTAGCCCTCGGGCGCTGCATCCAGGCTCAGGTGGTGCGTGATGACGAACGACGGGTCGATCTCACCCCGCTCCACGCGGTCGAGCAGCGGCTGCATGTAGCGCTGGACGTGACACTGCCCGGTCTTCATCGTCAGCGAGCGGTTCATGAAACTGCCCATCGGATATTTGTCTATCAGGCCGCCGTAGACGCCGATCACAGAGACCGTGCCGCCGTTGCGACAGCACATGATGGCCTCGCGCAGCGCGATGGGCCGGTCGGTCTCCATCATCAGCGCCTGCTTCACGCGATCATACGCGAAATCGAGGCCCGGCGAATGCGCCTCCATGCCGACGGCATCGATGCAGGCATCCGGCCCGCGTCCTCCGGTTAACTCCATCAAAGTATCATAGACCTTCTCCTCCAGATAGTTGATCGGCTCAGCTCCGCCCGCTTCGGCCATGCTCAGCCGCTCCTGATAGCGGTCGATGGCAAAGACGCGCTCGGCCCCGAGGAGGAACGCGCTGCGAATGGCGAACTGCCCGACCGGGCCGCAGCCCCAGACGGCGATGGTGTCGCCCGGCTTGATGTCGCACATCTCCGCGCCCATGTAGCCCGTCGGAAAAATGTCCGAGAGGAACAGGACCTGCTCGTCCGAGAGCCCGGCGGGAACCTTGAGCGTCCCGACATCCGCGAAGGGCACGCGCGCGAACTCCGCCTGCCCGCCCGCGTAGCCGCCGGTCAGATGCGAATAGCCGTAGATGCCGCACGGGCTGTGGCCGAACATCTTCTCGGCCATCCAGGCGTTCGGGTTGGTGTTCTCGCAGAGCGAGTACATCTCCTGTTGACAGAAGAAGCAGTTGCCGCACGAGATGGGAAAGGAGACGACGACGCGGTCGCCGACCTTGCGGTCACGAACCTCGCTGCCAACCTCTACGATCTCGCCCATGAACTCGTGGCCGAGAATGTCGCCCTTCTCCATCGTCGGCATGAAGCCGTTGTAGAGATGCAGGTCTGAGCCGCAGATGGCCGTCGAGCTGATCTGGACGATGGCGTCGTGTTTGTTCAGGATCTTAGGATCGGGCACGTCTTCGACGCGCATGTCGTGCTTGCCGTACCAACAATTTGCTTTCATGAACCCCCCCCTTTGATAACTAAACCCCTTCACGAGCTTGAGTCTTTCTTTGTTTGCGCCTTTGCGCGAACCCTCAACGTTTCGCGCCAGGACGCAAACAAAGAGAGACTCAAGCTCGCGAAGTCGTGTGTGTTAGCTGCCCGCGCTCTGCTCCCTGCTTTGCAGCTTTTCGCCTGAGACGGGCTGCGCCGGGCGCTGTGTGAGGAGGCCGTTGCTCCAGATAGTGCCCTCTGAGATCACGACCTCGCCCGTCTCCATGACCTGCTTGAGGCAGCGCAGGGCGTCGTAGACCTGTTGCTCAGGCTCTTCGCCGAAGAGCTTGGCGACCGTCTTGCCGATGACGCCGCCCGGCGGGTCGTATTCGAGCTCGACGTGGACCATGGTCCCGCGCCCGCCCGGCGTGCGCTCGAAGGTCACGCGGCCGGCGTTCTCCACCTCCGCGCCTTCGACCGAACGCCACGCGATAAGCTCGTTCTCACGCTCGTCCACGATCAGCGCGTCCCACTCGACGGTCGTGCCCGCCGGAGCTTTCGCGATCCAGTGCGAGCGCCCCTCGCCGGTCTCGCGCACCGATTCGAGGTGATTCATAAAGCGCGGCAAATTCTCGAAGTTGCCCCAGAAGCTGTAGAGCTCTTCCGGCGAGCGATTGATGACGATGCTTTTCCTCACTGGTGCCTTACCTCCTGTGTCTGAGCCGTTCCGGCTGCTGAGTTGCTGTGCGCAGAGCACGTCGAGCGCCGTCACAGCCAACACGTTCGCGGTGGCGAAAGCGACGCGCCCCTTCTTCGACTGCGGCGACGCGAAGGCCACGCCGAGGCTCGCGATGTCCAGCGCATCACCCGCGACGCGCGACCAGACGGCGGCGGCAGGCTTGCGGCCCTGCATGAAGATGCCGATGCCGCTCGCTATCTCGCGCAGGCCGAAGAGCCGTATCAGCGTCGTGTTGCCGCGCAC
>JAFBAJ010000486.1 GCA_019247865.1 Acidobacteriota bacterium | reverse complement strand
ATCGAGGCGTACCGAATCATAGTGATGACGGCGATGAGCAGGAACGTCGCGCCGAGATAGAGAAAAGCTCGCACGCGTAACATGATGCCGGCGAACACGCCCGCCAGAGACAATCCGGCCAGCGCGAGCGGCAGCCACGGAGATTTCGCCACGCCGTTGATAAAAATGTCCGCGGTCGAAGAGACGTAGATCATCATCAGCGTCACATAGCGCACGCCGGACAGTTGATCTTCCGTCAGCCGCTCTCGATTGAGATAGGCCGCCACCAGAATCGAGAGCGCGACCGGGATCAGCCACATCTGCGGATGTTGCAGGAACCCGTAGCTCTCCGTCTGGTGCAGCATGTACAGGAGGCCGCCGTTGCCCGCGAGCGCGGCGAGGACGCCGAACATGAACGAGCTTCGCAGGATCGAGAGCGTCGCGTATAACAGACCGATCATGAAGAGCAGCAGCGAGTAGTCGACGTGCGACTGTATGATCCAGAAGCCGATGACCGGCAGGAGCGGCAGAAAGGCTCCCGTGCGCTCTAAGGGTCGCGCCACGACCAGCACGCCCTGCCGCCGCAGGGCTTCGCTGAGGCCGACGCCGAGAAAGGCTAAGAAGACGATGACGAGCGGCCAGTACTGCTCGAAAAATCCGGTGAAGAGCCACGGCATCGTCAGGCGTATGTGCATGAAGAGCAGCGCAAGCAGGACTTCCGCGACGTAGACGTATTTCATGCGCCCGCTCTCGGACAGTTCCAGCGGGTCATGCTCCGGTTTGACTGCGAAGTAGATGCAGAGCGCGCTGGCCGCGACGAGCGTCAGCCCGACGATGCCGAGCGCGGGCACGCCGATTCGCACGCCGCCGAATCGAGTCTGCTGCAACACCTCTGTTGCGAGCACGAAGCCGAGCGCGACCGCGCCCGTTCCCGCGAACCACGGAATAAACCGGCGCGCGGCCTGCGTCCAACCGGTCTCGCGCAGACGCTCCTGCTCCGTGCCCAGGCCGTACAGCGCGATCATCCCGAACATCACGATCATCAACACGACCGCGCGATTGAGCCACGTCCCGCTCAAGCCCGGCACGAGCCACGCCCACCCGAAATAGACCGCACCGACGGCCAGCAGCAGCAGCGCCACGCGTTGCCACAAGCCGCGCCTTTCGCCTTCGGCCAGTATCACGAACGTTGCGAACTGCGCGACGACTGCCAACGCACACGCGAGCCTCTCCGGCCACGTTGCCAGATGCAACACGCTCCTGAATCCGATCAGCACGACCGCGAAGGCCAGCGTCGCATTGAAAGTTCCGAGCCAGCCGAGCGCAGGATCAGGCTGCTCCGTGCGCGGCGGAATGCCGAGCCGCTCCGCGTAAGCGATCAGGCCCGCGCGCGACTTCCAGATCAGGCTCGTCAGCAGCGCGTAGGCCGCGAAGACGAGCATCAGCGTCCAGGCCATTCTGTCCGGGTTCAAATCGAAACGTCCGAGCGCGCGTCCCAACGCCACCAGACCGAGCAGGTAGAGCCCTGCGACAGCATACCTCGCATGCCTGTCCCACAAACACGCACACATCAGCGCGACGACCGAAAATACCGCCAGCCACTGCGACCACAGACGCGGAGACGTGATCGGACCAAGCACCCCTAAGACCACGCTGACGGCGAACAGATACAGCATGATGCCCAGGCTCAACAGCGCCGCCAGATGATGAAACGAAGGGATGCTATCTTTTCTCAACGCATCGCTGCGCCGCGCACGCAGCTCTAAACAGAGCCAGATGATGCCGGGCAAGGCCAGCGCGATGGCGTTGACATCCAGAAATCCGGTGAGATACCCAAGACCGCTTTCATAGACAGACCAGGTCGTGAAGAACCAGATCGTCGCCGCCAGATTAACGAGCGCACCCGCCGCATAGAGATAGGCACGCGACAAGGTCTCCCAGTTCAATCCGGCCGCGAGCGCGCTCATCACGACGAGCGCGCCGACAGACCACCACGGGCTCATCGGGTCATCCAGAGACGCGCGCAAAGCGAGCCACACCGTCCACGCTCCGGCCAGCGAAGCGTAGATGATGGCATCGCGTCGCCAGCCCCGCGCCAGCAGTCCTGTGCTTCCCTGCTCCGCGCCGCCTGCGATGCGCGCCTCCTCTCGCTCGCGCAAGCTCGCCGGAAGCTTCGCCGCGAGCAGCATCAGCCACGCCGTTGCGGCCGAAGCCACGAGCAAAGTGTGAAAGCCCACCCACAAGCCCGGTCGCCACCGCACAGCGTCAAACGCGATGAGCGCGCTCGCCGAAGCCGACGCCGCAAAGACGAGCCACGCCCGCAACTTTCTCTCGAAAGCTCTGGCGAACCAGAAGACCGCGACGAAAGTCAGAACCAGCGCGAGCCAGCCGCGCACGCTCCCCGCTTCAAACGTCGCAAGTCCGGCCCGCGTCGGCCTCAGCCAGATGTGCCAGACCAGCGGAACGTAGATCAATCCGTTGAGCAGCAACGCGAAGCCGAGCTGAATCTTCAGGTAGCCTGCGGCCAGAGCCGACTGCTCGCGCGTCGGGTCGCGCATCCACCAGCCGCGCGTCGCCAGCCACAGCAGCGCGAAGCAGGCCGACGCGATCGCGTTCAACTGCATGACTTCGACCAGCACGACCCTGTTCATTTCGCCGCCCACGCTCGCCACGGTCAGCAGTTGCGCGGCCGTCACGGCGAGGTTGACCAACATTCCAGCCGCGAAAGCGTATCCGGCCTCACGCTCGCGCACGGCATGACCGATGAGCGCGAGGCTGATGATGACGAGCGGCAGCGAATACGAAACGACATCGCCGAGCTGATGGAAGAGTCCCGACGCAGGCCCGTAGACGGGTCTGTACGTGATGGCTTTGACGGCCGGATAGATCGTCAGCGCGAGCGCAGGAAGAATCGTCAGCAAGAGCAGCAGCGTGCGCGTGCTGCCGACCGCATCGCCGCCCGTCTGTTCCATCTCAGGCAGGCCGAACATCCTGAGCTGCGCGGCCAACCTTCCGCGCACCCAGAACGGCAGCGACAGGAGCAGCAGAAAGAGCGCGGCCAGCCAGCGCCACGCGGACGCGGTCGCAACGCTCGTTTCCCACCTCGCCGCGAGCAGCGTGACCGCGACCGAGAACGCGAGCAACGCTCCGCGTAAATAGACGAACCTGCGCCGCTCCCAGAAGCACGCGAGCATCGCCAACAGCAACAGTCCCAGCAAAATCCATGCGCCCGCGCCGTAAGCATGCTCGTGCGGAAAGCCCGCGAGATTCCAGACCATGACGCGGCTGCCGCGCGTCGCCAGCTCCTGCCTCAAACCGTTCAGCGCGCCGTAAATTCCTAACAGGACAAAGCCGCACAAGACTCCCCACACCAGCACTCTATCCAGCGCGAGCCCGGCATAGTTCAAATAGCTCCAGGCTACGTCCGCCAGCCGCTCATTCTCTGTCGCATCCGGCGAAGGACTCTCGACAGCATCGCTCTCAACCTTCTGCGCCGCAGCCCGCCGGACGAAAAGCCGCAGAGCGATCCACGCCAGCCCGTAGATGACGAGCACGCTGCCCTGTATCTGCAAGCTCCACGGATGCAGCCAGGCGTTCGGCAGGTACGCGTACCACTCGGAATTCTGCATCGCGAGCTTGACCGCGAGGAGCACCGTCAACACCAGCGCGCCCTGCATCGCCGTAAAGAGCAGTTGCAGCCGATTGAGCCACAGCAGCACCAGCCACACAGCCGCCAGCCAGAGCATCCTTTGCGCGTAGAGAGCAGTCGGCTCCCACCTGTACGACTCGAACATCGCGAAGATGACGCCGCACGAAACGATCAGAGCCGACGCGTTGAGCGGCTTCGCCAGCACGCGGCGCACAGCTTTGCCGCGTCTCCACAGAAAGATGGCCGCGACCGCCGTCAGGCCGGCATGCGCGAGCAGCGCCGCCTGCCACGGAAAGCGTATGCGCAGGAGCGTCTCGAACGTCTGTCCCAACGCGAGCAGCAGCACACCCGAGCCGATCCAGGAGACGATTGCGAGCTGCCTGCGCCAGGCGATGAAGAACGCGCCCGCAGACAGGATCAGAAAGATCGGCGCGGCGAAAAACGGATCGCCCAATCTCTGTAGTCCCGGCACGGCCGCCAGGAGGCACACGCCGCCGATGACAGATGCGGCGAGCAGATAATATCCACCGACCGCTTCCTGCCCGCGCCGCCTTAACCATTCGGAGGCCGCGATGAAGAGCACGAAGACGACCGCCATCGCCTGATCGCCGCGCGCGGACAGAAGATCGGGCACGAGCGCCGTGTGCAGCGGCGACTGCCACTCGACCTGCCCGGCCCACGCGAGCACAGTCACGATGAAGGCCAGCGCGAAGCAGAAGGCCGCGAGCAGGTGCGCGCGCGGCTCTCGGAAAAATTGTGCGACGCCGGTGAAGAGTGCGAAGGCCAGAAACGCTGCGGGCACGACGCTCGCCGGAGACGGAAACGAAAGCTGGATGCTCGCTAAGGCCAGCAGCGCGCCGACGAGTGCGATGCTCGTCCCGGCCGTGCGCGAGGCGTTGAGTTCACGGCTTTTGACTCTCTGCCAGAGCAGGAGGCCGCAGACCAGCAGCGGGCTGCTGCCGAGCGTCAGGAGCGGCGCGAGCTGCGTCAGCGTCAAACGCGTCTGCCCGGACTTGTAGCTCAGGAGTCCGAGCGAGAGCAGCGTCGCAAACGTGCTCGCCCCGAGCGTGACGAAGATCGTGTTGGCACGTCCTTCATCGAACTCCTCTTCGCGCGCCGCGCGCCGCAGCATCCAACCCGTCGCCGCCACATAACAGAGCAGCGGAAAGAGCCCGAGCGACAGAAGCCGCCAGTGCTCCATCCCTTCGTAGGCGAAGTGCCGTATGAGCAGTTGGCCGATGGACGAGCCGAGCACGCCGCAGGCCAGCACCTGCGGCCACGCGGGCGTCAGAATGCGCCCCGCGAAATAGACCAGACACAGAAAGAGCGCGGGCGCGATCAGCTCGCTGGCTACGACGAGCGGGCCGACCGCGACCACTCCCTTCGAGACCGCCGCGATCGCCAGCAGGTTAAGCGGCACGAGCAGCGTCGCCACCGTCAGGATGCCGCGACTCGTCGTCGGCAGCTTCCAGCGATGCTCTGTGTAGAATCCGACGCCGAAGAGCATGGCCGTGACGGTCGTGAAGAGAAAAAACTTGAGGACCGGGATGCGCGAGATTTCCGCCCACAGGCTGATGACGAGTGCGGTCGAGCAACCGATGATGAGCAGGCCGCCCATGATCTCGCCCCAGCGGATGTTGCTCTGCTCCATGAACGCCGCGAGCACTTCCGTCAGCGGCTTGCGCGGCTTTCTAATGACCGGCGGCGGCTCGGGTGGGCGACGCTGTCGCGGCTCCTCCTCTTCCGTCCAGCGCGGCGGTGCAGTGGCGCGCGACGCAACTTCCGGCGACGCCGTCTGCAACATCGCTTCGACCGGCGTCGGTTCAGTGAACGAAGTCGGAGGAACAGCAACGGGCGGCGCTGCTTCTTCGGCTGCGGGCGTGGGAGTTGCCGGTCCTGGGCGCGGCGGCGGAGCGGTTTGCGTCCAGGGCGTCGGCGTCGGTTTGACATATCCCGTCGGCGAGGTGAGGCGTTCTCTCTCCAGCTCCAGCGCGCGCATCATTTCGCGGTACGAGCTCTCGCTGAGGCTTCCCTGCTTGTATATTCTCTGCAACTGTCGCCGCGCCTCGCCGAGCTCGCGGAGCAGCTCTGTGACCGCCGGAGAGGTTTTCCGCCAGCCGCACGAAGAGCAGGCCGCGGCCTGCGGATGAAGCAGCGCGTTACAGTTTGCGCAGCGTTCCAGCTTCAGGCTTTCGAATTGTGTGGGAGCTTGCGGAGTCTGATTGAAGATGAGCCGGAAGAGCCACGCCAGCGCGAGCCAGATGCCGTGCCCGATCACGGTCACGAGGCCGAAGAAGACGAGCAGAAAGATGGCAATGGGAATCAGTACATCCATCAGA
>JAFBAJ010000465.1 GCA_019247865.1 Acidobacteriota bacterium | reverse complement strand
AGCTTGTTGACGAAGATCCGCTCGCCGTCGTGCAGGCGCGGGAGCATCGAAGTGCCTTCGACCTTGACCGGTTGCACGACAAAGACCACGACCAGCGTCGCGAACATCAACGCGAAAATGAGGTCGCGCACCAGCAATCGCGCTTCGGCCCACAGGCCGTGACGACGCACGCCCTCGGGCCGCTGCACCTCTATGTCCAGATCATCATCCGCCGCAATCCCGCCGAACAGCGGCGCTACTTTTTTCTTTCTTCCAAACATAACTCTCTTGAGGTTAGCGTTCGCTCGTCGGCTTTGTCAATCAACGGCTCTCGCTTGCACCTTGACAGCATTTGATGCGCGTCTCTATCATCCGAGTTGATAGTTTGAAGCGAGACGGACGGAGGCCGAAGGACAGTGATTAAACTTGACATCGTGAACCGCGTCGCCGAGCGCACGGGCGTGCCTAAGATGAAGGCCGAGCAGGCCGTGGACGCGCTCTTTCACTCGATGAAGGAAGCGCTGACGCGTGGCGAGCGGATCGAGCTGCGCGGCTTCGGCGTCTTCGTCGTCAAACCGCGCAAGCGCGGCGTCGGACGCAACCCGCGCACAGGCGAAGAGGTCGCCATTCCCTCAGGCAAAACCATCCGCTTCAAGCCCGGCAAAGAGCTACAGGCGCACGGCTTTGAGACCGAAGACGACGACGGCTCGCATGACGACAGCCACGACGGCCACAACGACACATCTCTCCCGCCGAGCACGAATTACTGAAAGAGAATACAGAAGCCGGAAGTCAGGAGCCAGAATAAAAGCTTTTTTTCCGGCTTCTGACTTCTGACGACTGACTACTGTTTTATGGAATCTATTCGCGCTGTTCCGCCGTTCGTCGATGCGCCGGTGATGCGCGCGCGGCGGCGTCGCGGCGCACGACCGACGGCGCGCGAGTGGGCGCGTCACGCGGGGCTCTTTGCCCTGACCGCGCTGACGACGACTCTCGCGGGCATGATGCTCGTCGTGGAGCCGCCGGAGGTTCGTGGACGCGCGCTCGCGTCCGCGCTCGATTACCTGCTCTACCTGCCGGAGCTTTATCTCAAGCTGACAGCGGCCTACCTTCACCTGGCCTTCACGCAGCCGATGCTGCTCGCGCAGGGAGTGGCCTTCGCGGGCTCGCTGCTCGCCATCCTGACGGCGCACGAATCCGGACACTACGTCGCGTGCAGGCTCTACGGCGTGGATGCGACGCTGCCCTTCTTCATCCCGTCGCCGCCGATGATCGGGCCGGGCACGTTCGGCGCTTTCATCAAGATCAAATCCCCGATCCCGTCGCGGCGCGCGCTCTTTGACATCGGCGTGGCCGGGCCGCTCGCGGGCTTCGTGATCGTCATCCCGGTCGCGCTCATCGGGCTTCTGACGGCGCATCCCGCGCCGCCCCTCCCGGACGGCGGAGGCATGACCTTTAACGACCCGCTGCTGATGCGCCTGCTGGCGAAGATGCTCGGCGTGAACGCGAGCCAGATGGCGGCCGGCCCCTTCTACCTGGCGGCGTGGATCGGCCTTCTGGTGACGAGCCTGAACCTGCTTCCGGTGGGACAGCTCGACGGAGGCCATGCTGTGTACGCGGTTTTCGGACAGCGCGCGCATCGCTGGCTGGGGCGGGCGGCGTTCGCGGCGATGGCGACGCTCGCCGTCCTGGGCTTTGTGTGGCATCACAGTCCGGGCGGCTTCCTCTACGCAGTCCTGCTGGCGGTCATGCTGCGCGTGCGCCACCCGCAGCCGGAAGACCGTGCGCCGCTCGGAGGCGCGCGGCTCGGCGTCGCACTCATCACACTGCTCGTCTTCGCGCTCTCGTTCTGGCCGTTCCCGATCACGTTCAGCTAAAGTAGAATTCGGGTTGCGCGACCTTCGCGGCTCAAAGTCTATGCCGAAACCGCTCGATAAGATTGGTCCGTACACGCTCATCAGCAAGCTCGGGCGCGGAGCTTTTGGCGTCGTGTGGCTGGCGGAAAAACGCACGGCCATCGCGACGACCAAAGTCGCCATCAAGATTCCCAACGACGAAGACGTGGATGTCGAGACGGTCCGGCAGGAGGCGGCGCTCTGGGTGCATGCGAGCGGTCATCCGAACGTGCTGCCCATCATCGACGCGGACATACACGACGGGCATGTGATTATCGTCAGCGAATACGCGCCCGACGGCTCGCTCTCGAAATGGCTGGAGCGGCACGGCGGCCGGGCTCCGACGGTTGAAGCGGCGGTCGAGCTGATGCTCGGCATCCTCGCCGGGCTGGAGCACCTGCACAAGCGCGGCATCATTCATCGCGACCTCAAACCCGACAACATCCTGCTCCAAAACGACACTCCGCGCCTCGCGGACTTCGGCATTGCGCGC
>JAFBAJ010000462.1 GCA_019247865.1 Acidobacteriota bacterium | reverse complement strand
GCGATCCCACTCGATGCATTCGCGCGGATCCGTCCCGTCGCCGGTTCTGACGTAGAACTTCGCCAGATCGATTGAGCCCAGGTTGCAGGAGTTCGAGAAGTGCAGGAACTGCTCGCCGCAAGGATTGCAGGAATAGATCGGCCCCATCGAAGCCATCATGTGATTGTGCCGGTTGACCTCATCAATAAAGGCGATGCCCGGCTCCGCGTACTTGTGCGCGCTGGAGATGATGCGGTTCCAGATGTCCGGCGCAAACACCATCCCGGAACGCGGCGGCTCTTCCTTCGTGCAGTCCGCGAGGTCTGTCGTCTGGAAAGAGGCTTTGTCTCTGAAGGTCACAGTGCTGCCGTCCGGCTGACGATACAGCGCGTAGTCGCTGTCGGTCACCGGATCATAGACCGGAGCCGTCCAGGGCTTGCCGTCGAATTCGAGCTGGAACCATTCTTCGTTGTCCACAGCTTCCAGAAACTTGTCCGTGACGTTGACTGAGATATTGAAGTTGGTCAAAGAGTGCTGGTCGTTCTTCGCGTGGATGAAGCGCAGCACGTCCGGGTGCGTGACGCGCATCATGCCCATGTTCGCGCCGCGCCGCACGCCGCCCTGCTTGACCACGTCCGTCACCTGATTGACGATGTTCATGAACGAGACCGGACCCGAAGCCACGCCCCTCGTCGAGTTGACCATCGCTCCGGCGGGCCGCAGGAACTCGTAGGTCATCCCGGTTCCGCCGCCGGTCTGGTGAATCGTCGCGGCGGCCTTCGCATGCTCCATGATGCCGGAGATCGAATCGGGCACGTTGAGCACGAAGCAGGCGGCGAGCTGTCCGTTCGCTTTGCCCGCGTTGACCAGGCACGGCGTGTTCGGGATGAACTCGCGCGCGAGCATCACTTCCGACATCGCCTCATAAAACTCATCACGCTTGAGCAGATCGGTCTCGGCAAAAGAGACATGCCCCACGACTCGGCGCACGATATCCTCCCACTGCTCAATCGGCTCTCCCTGCGCGTCCTTCAGACTGTAACGCTTGCTGATGACACGCTGCGCGTTGAGCCCTAAGGGCTGACGCTCGCGTCTGGTGACTGCGGGTGGAGCTGACCGTGCGGGCTGCCTGTTGTCGGCCTTGGAGGGGATAGCTGTGCTCATCTGTTCTGCCTTTCCTTGCGTGCGAAAGAGACGCGAGGCTCTGTCGGTTTCAAAAAGATCCGGCGCGGCGAAGCGTCGCGCGCTGATTGCTGCGAAATGTGATTCTGATACTGCGGCTGGCTAATTCAAAGCGAGAAAAACCCCTGCGGCAAGCTGCTTGTACTGGCCTTGCGCCTGCCGCTAATTCTTCTCCGTTCCAAGCGGAGCGCAGTATACATAGCCCTTCACGGGCTGTCAATACCCTTCCCCAACATATTGTGTGTTTCTTTTTTTTCATAGCAATGGAGTGGGTGTCTTGAGACACTACATTAACACTCTTCCGTCCCGAAATAAAGCCCGCAGGAGGCCGTTTTTGAGGGCTCAAAGGGGGCATTCAGGCGGCCGTCAGGGCAGTTTTGCCCGCGCCTTGAACGCCGGGCAACCCGCGGTGCAAAATAGGTGTCTGACCTGCTCCGGCGGGAATCAAAAAAAGGTGGGGCGGAGAAACTTTGGAACAGAAAGAGATGGAACAGGCGGATAGATTGGTGCACGGCACGGCGGCCGGTGGAACCGTGCGTTGCATGGCGGCGGTGACGACACGTCTGGTGGCTGAGGCGGCCGAGAGGCATGCCGTTTCGCCGACGGTGGCGGCGGCTCTCGGGCGCACGCTGACGGGCACGCTGCTGCTCGGCTCAAGCCTCAAAGAGCTGGATCGCCTGACCGTGCAGATCGTCTGTGAAGGCCCGCTCGGCGGCATCACTGTGGAGACGAACGCGCGCGGAGAGGTGCGCGGTTACGTGCGTCATCCGGAAGTCGCGGCGGGGCTCAATGCGGACGGCAAGCTGGACGTGCGCGCGATCGTCGGCGAGGGAATGTTCTACGTCACGCGCGAGTCCGGTTACGACATAGGGCTCTATACAGATCCTTATCGCGGCTCTGTGCCGCTGGTCTCAGGCGAGATCGCGGAGGACTTCGCTTACTACCTGACGAAGTCCGAGCAGATCCCTTCGGCCGTCATGCTCGGCGTGCTGATGCGCGCGAGCGACGAGGGAGAGACGTACGTCGCGGCGGCGGGCGGACTGATGATCCAGATCATGCCGGGCGCGGATGAGAAGACGGTCGCGGCAATCGAAGCTTCGGTCAGCCGCGCGCCGCACACGACCGCGCTCATCAGCGAAGGCGCGAGCCCGACCGACATCCTGCACGCAGCGCTCGGCGAACTGGAGTTCGAGCAACTGGGCGAAAGGCTGGTCAGCTTCGCCTGCCCCTGCTCTTACGAGCGCGCGGTCTCCCTCATCTCTTCAATCGACCGCGCGGAACTGGAATCAATGCTCCGCGAAGATAAAGGCGCGGTCATGAACTGCCACTTCTGCAACGAGACTTACCGGCTGGACGAAGCGCAACTGGAAGGCATTCTGTCGGAGAGATAAGCCACAGGTTTACGCGGATACACACAGATAAGATGATGTATCAAACCGTGTGTATCCGCGTAAAGCCGTGGCCTCTTTTTATTTTGTCGAACTGTTCGAAGCGAGCAGGTCGTAGTTGCCGAGCTCGCGGTTGTGGCTGTCGAGCGTGCCCATCATGTCGGAGGTCTCTTCGAGCATCTGTTTGGTCATGGCGATGGAATCGCTGAGCTGCTCGAAGTCCAGAGCGGAGACTCTTTCGGGCGTCGGCAGCGTGACGACCTGATCGTTGACGAGACCGAAGAAGTTTTCGATGGACTGCAACTGTCCTTCGACGAGCTTGACGGAGCGTTCGAGGTCGTTGAAGGCCGCGACACGGCGCTTCAGGATTTCGACGTTGGCCTGCTGGACGCGGCGTGCGCGCTCGTCGGCCGCATTCTCGACCGCGCGCTCGGCCTGCGTTAATTGATTCTGCACGGCCTGACGGTTGATCGAGCGCAGGTGATTCTTGCGGCGGCGATAGACATCGAGCAGGTCTACGAAATCCTCCCAGCGCTGGTCGAGGCTCTGGATGTTCATCGGAATCTCTTTCGAGGCCGTGAACTTTTTGTAGTTCGAGTAGATCTGGTTCTTCATCCAGCGCAGGTACTCGACGGCCTCGCGCTCGCGCGGGTCAAAGCCCTTAATCATCTCTTCGCGCTGCCGCTCGCGCAGGGCGCGCAAACGCGCCTTCTGCCGGTTATCGACCAGGCGGCGGTAGAGCGTGCTCGCCGGGACGGCGGCCAGGTAGAGACCTTCGGCGGCGAGGGCCGCGCCGAGGGGGATGATGGATTGCGTGTAAGCGGCTGCGACAGCGAAGCCCGCCATGCCCCAGAAGTTGACGGGTTCTTTGAGCGCCTCTTTCAAGTAATGGAAATTGATCTTCGAATAATCCGCCATGACCGTATATCTAACGCGAATGAAATTTAAGTAACACGTGGCGACTCTTCCAGCTTTGACGCGCGAGAGAGCTTTACTCGCCGCCAGACTTGTACTGCTCAAGAATGGCGCGCGTCGCGTCGTTCGCGCTCGATTCGCCCTGCGCCGGCAAAGCCTCCGGCGTCTTGGCTCCGGTCGAGCTGGGCAAGAGGCCCATCTCGCGCTTGTAT
>JAFBAJ010000298.1 GCA_019247865.1 Acidobacteriota bacterium | reverse complement strand
CATCTCAACCGGCGCGTCTGATCCGGTCTGGTCGCCGGACGGCAAATGGCTGGCCTTTGTCTCGGACATCTACCCGGACTGCGCCGACGACGCCTGCAATCAGGCGCGCGACGAAAAGATGGAGGCGAGCCAGGTCAAAGCCAAGATCGTCGACCGCCTGCTCTTTCGCCACTGGACTTCGTGGAAAGAGGGCAAGCGCACGCACGTCTTCGTCGTCTCAAGCGACGGCGGCACGGCGCGCGACGTGACGCCGGGAGATTACGACGCGCCGCCCTTCAGCCTCGGCGGCCCGAGCGATTACGCCTTCTCGCCCGACTCGAAAGAGCTGGCGTTTGCGCGCAACACGGACAAGGTCGAAGCCACTTCGACCAACAGCGACATCTTCGTCGTCAGCACTGCGGGCGGCGAAGCGCGACGCATCACGGGCGACAATAAAGGCTACGACCTCTCGCCGCAGTATTCGCCGGACGGGCGTTATCTGGCTTACCGCTCGCAGGCGACGCCGGCCTTCGAGGCCGACCGCTGGCGCGTGATGATCTACGACCGGCAGAGCAATCAGATACGCGAGCTGACGAACGGCTTTGACAATCAGGTGGACGAATTCACCTTCTCGCCAGACAGTAAGACGGTCTATTTCATCGCGGGCGAGCGCGGGCGGTCTCCGATCTTCGCGGTCCCGACGGCGGGCGGCGCGATTCGGAAGGTCGTCGCCGAAGGCTCGAACTCAGACCTCAAGGTCACGCCCGACGGCAAGACCTTCGTCTTCGCGCGCGTCAGCATGGCGACGCCGGCAGAGATATACCGCTCGGGCGCGGACGGCAGCAACATCGCGCAGCTGACGAAGACCAACGAAGCTTTTCTCGCTCCCTTCAAGCTGCGTCCGGCGGAAGACATCGAGTGGGAGGGCGCGGGCGGAACCAAAGTTCAGGGCTGGCTCGTCAAGCCCGCGAACTTTACGCCCGACAGGAAATGGCCGCTCCTCGTGTTGATTCACGGCGGGCCGCAGAGCGCCTTCGGTGACGCCTGGAGCAATCGCTGGAACGGCGAGGTCTTTGCCAACGCGGGTTACGTCGTGCTGATGCCGAACCCGCGCGGCTCGCTCGGCTTCGGCCAGAAGTTCGTCGACGAGATTTCCGGCGACTGGGGCGGCAAAGCCTACACGGACATCATGAACGGTGTGGCGCACGTCGCCTCGATGCCCTTCATTGACCGCGAACGAATCGGCGCGGCCGGAGCTTCATACGGCGGCTACATGATTAACTGGATCGAAGGGCACAACGACGACCCGCGCTTCAAGTTCAAAGTGCTGGTCTCGCACGACGGCGTCTACAACCTGACGAGCATGTACGGCGCGACCGAAGAGCTCTGGTTCACGGACTGGGAGTTCAAGGGCACGCCGTGGGCGAACCCGGAGATGTACGAGCGCTGGTCGCCGCATAAGTTCGTCAAGAACTTCAAGACGCCGATGCTCGTCATTCACAGCGAGCTCGATTATCGCGTGCCGGTCGGCGAGGGCTTGCAGCTCTTCACGGCCTTACAACTGCAGGGCGTGCCGTCGAAGCTGCTCTATTTTCCGGACGAAGGCCACTGGGTTCTGAAGCCGCAGAACTCGCAGCTCTGGTACAACACTGTCATCGGCTGGCTCAATCAGTATTTGAAGCCGTAAGAACGTTTCTCACGCAAAGGCGCAAAGGCGCGAAGAAAGCAGTTAAGCTTTTCTTCGCGCCTTTGCGCCTTTGCGTGAGACTTGCGTCTCGCCGTTTACTGGCAGCTGCTGTTGACGGTGTAACGCGGGCCGTCATCCACTGCCGGCGTGCCGTTCTGGTTCTTAGGCACAGTGACCTTCGCCGTCTTGGTTGTCGTGTTGCCGGCGGCATCCCTCACCAGGAAGGTGATGGTGTAGACCCTGCCATTACCTCCACCGTCACGCTCGGCTCTGAGCTGAACGGACTTGCAGTTGGCGGCGATCACGATGTCGTTCAGCGTGTTGCCGTCACCGCCGCTGTTCTCCAGCTCATCGCTCGTGACCTTCTTGATGACCACGTCGTTGATGTCGACCGTCCCGTCACAACCGTCCGAAGCGCTGGCGACCAGCTGCGTCAGGTTGATGGTGACGTACTTGTGATTGGGCGGCCAGAGCTCGATGTTCTGTCCGGTCAGCGTGATGGTCGGAGCGGTCGTGTCTACGACGTTGACCGTGCGTGTGGCCGTCGTCGTATGACCGTTGCCGTCATTCGCAGAGTAGGTCAGCGTGTACGTGCCGGGCACATTCGGGTTGACGCTGCCCGTAACCGTCACCGTCAGGTTGCCCGCGCAGGTGTCGGTCGCGGTCGCGCCCGGATCGGTAAAGCCCGTATGACACTCGACCGTCATCGGGTTCGCGCCGTTGAGCGTAATCACCGGCGAGATGGTATCCACCACGACGACCGTGCGCGTGACCGGCGTCGCGGCATTGCCGGACGGGTCGCTCGCATTGTAGGTGATGGTGTAGCTGCCGGGCGTGTTGACATTAACCGTGCCCGTCGCCGTCGCGGCGAAGTCGCCCGCGCAGGAATCATGCGCAGTCGCGCCCGGGTCTGTAAAGCTGGTGTGGCATTCAACCGTCATCGGGCTCGTGCCGTTCAAAGTGATGGTCGGCGCTGTCGCGTCTATGACGGTGAACGTCGTGTTCGCGGATGCAGTGTTGCCCGAAGCATCCGTGACTGAGACGGTGACGGTGTGCGGGCCTGCGCCCGAGACGACCGTTCCCGCCGCCGGATTCTGCGAGACGATCAGGAAGTCTGACTCAGTGCAGTTATCCTGGGGGTTGAGGTTGGCGGTGAAGTCCGGCACGACCGCCTGACAATCCGCGTCGGCGACTGCTGAAGCAGGGCCGGGCGCTGTGAATGTCGGATTCGTGTGCTCGCGCACGGTGACCGTGAACTCGCAGGCCTGTCCGGCTGTCGTCGTGACCGAGACGGTTGTGACTCCGACCGGGAAGAACGTTCCGGAAGCCTTTGAAGTATGCACAGTGCCGCAGGAGGTAGCAGTCGGCGCGGGATAGTTGACGATGGTGCCGCATCCGCTGTTGATGTCAACGACGACATTGGCCGGGCAATGCAATTCGCAAGCGCCTGTTCCATCCACCACGACATCGAAACTACAGGCAGCTTCGTTGCCGCCCGCATCCGTCGCCGTGCAGGTCACGGTCGTCGTTCCCACCGGGAAGGCTGAGCCGGAAGGACGGTCGCAGGTCACACTCACGCTGTTGCTGTCATCTGCTCCGCTCGGCGTCGCATACGTGACGGTCGCAATGCCTGCGCCCTCCGAGTCTTCATTCGTGTGGATGTCGGCCGGGCAGCTGATGGTCGGGGCAACGGTATCTTCGACCGTCACCGCAAAGCTGCATTCGGTGCCGGGCACCTCCGTCGTGCAGACGACGGTGGTCACGCCGACCGGGAAGGCTGAGCCGGAAGCGCTGCTGCAGCTGACCGCGCCGCAGTTGCTGCCGCTCGTCGTCGGGTCAGGATAGTTGACAACCGCGGTCGCCACTCCCGTGTCGTGCGCCACGATGACGTCCGCCGGGCAGTCGATCACACACTGGTTGCCGCCGATCGTGCCATTGACGCCAGCATGCGTGCTCGAAGAGTTGTTGCCCGTAGAGATGTCTATGGTGTCGCTCGAAACCGTCGCCGTGTTATCAATCGAGCTGCCGACCGGCGCACTGCCGTCCACCTGAAAGATGAAAGTGAAAGTGGCAGAGTCGCCCACATGTAGCGTCCCGAGCGTGCAGGTGATCGCCCCCACGCCGCCGACAGACGGGTCTGTGCAGTTAAAGCTGTCGCCCGAATTCTGCGTGTCGGAAACGAAAGTCGTGTTGGCGGGCACGTTGTCCGTCAGCACCACGTTCTGCGCGTCGTCCGGCCCGCGATTCTCGACCGTGACCTGATAGACGGCAGCGCCGTTCGCTTTGACATCGAGCGGCCCGTTCTTGAACACGTTCAGATCAACCCGCGCGTGGGCCGGGTCGCGCACGACGAAGCGCGTGAGCGAGGCCACACTGCCGTTGTTCTTGATCGTTCTGACGGCCCATGTGCCGGGCTGTGCGAACGGGCCCGTCGTCGGAATGGTATAGCTGTCCTGCGCCGGGTCGGTCGTAATGTCCGTCAGCCTGGCGACCGCGCCGTTCGGCGCGACCCATTGAAAGCGTCTCTGTTTGACTCCAAAGAAAGGAGCAGGCGCGCCCGTCGCTACGGCGCAGACCGTGTTGCCCAGCTGGAAGCTGTTCTGCGACGTCGAACAATCGCTGGCGAAAGTATCAATCGATTCGGTCGCCGCGATCTGCGCCGCCGGTCTGAGGGCCGAAGACCCGGCCAGACTATTCAGCATCGTGGTGATGCTGAGATGGCGCGCGGAAGCCCCGGAATAGAAGGAGACGCTTCCGAGGACCGCGAGTATCAGTGCGCTTGAAAGTATTAACCGGACAGAGAGGGATGCCCGCTTCCGGTTCATCTTGGTTATTCTGGATAAGCTCTTTTTCGTCGCATTTATGGCAATGAGAAGTGGGGTGCTTGGGCGGCGGGGGTGCATATCGCTTTTCTCCTTTAATCTCAGGACTAGGGTGTATTGAGTTGTACCGGCTGAGCTAGCGAAACCAAGCGAGGGCTCAACCTTTTGGAAATCGCTGAATATTTCACTGGAAAACTGCCGGGAATGACTGTACTTACAGCGCAGACCTTTTGAAGCAGCGCACATCCTATGCTTATTAAAAGATAGAGTCAAGACTGAGCGGGGATAAAGGCCCAGCTTTTTTCAGAGGCTTTCAGGAGGGTTCGTCTGCGCCGAGCCGTGTCATCACGTCTGTGAACTCTTCAACCTCCGCGCGCGTGCGCTCCATCGCGCGGCGGCTGTCGAGATAGGCATGCCACTGCGGCGTGTTGGTCAGGGCTTTGGTCGTCTCTTCGTCGAGCACCTGCGCCATCAGTGCCACCAGGTCGCTGACGACGCGCGTGTGCTCCAGCAGCGCGCTGATGATCGAATACGCGAGCCTCGCCTGAGACCGATCCAGATCGCGCGCCTGTGCCTCGCCGGACGCCAACGGCTCCTCGCTCATACGGCCTTCTCCGGCGCGGACTCGCTTTGCGCCTGCCAGCTTCCGCGCACGAGCGGCAGGTCAGAGATGTGCGCCTTCTGTTCCGTCTCATCCGAGACGACCAGCGCCTCCGTCCCGTGTCTGAGGTAATCGTACCTGATGAGGCCGAGGCCGATGAAGCGTTTGAGGCGGGGCGAGAAAGCGGCCGACGTGATGCGTCCGATCTCTTTGCCATCGGCAGAGCACACGCGGTCTTCGCGGCGTGTGCTTCCGCCTTCGTCCAGCACGACGCCCGCGAGGCGCTTGGCGACGTGGCCGCGCCAGTGTATGCGCGCGATGATCTCCTGCCCGATATAACAGCCTTTAGTGTAGCTCACGGCCTCGTCCTGCGCCGCTTCGAGCACGACGTTGCTCTCGTCCACATCCACGCCGTAAAGCGGCAGCCCCGCTTCGATGCGCAAGGTTTCCAGAGCTTCCGCGCCGACCACGACCGCGCCCGCCTCCGTCAAAGCGTCCCGCACAGCCTCTCCCTCAGCCCCACTCACGAAGATGTCAAAGCCGTCCTCGCCCGTGTGCGTCGCCCGGATCACTTTGAGGGCGCGCCCGTTCCAATCGACCTCTGCCACGCGCCCTTGCTCGACACGCGCCGCCTCTTCGCCGAGCACGCGCCGGATCAACTCCAACGCGCCCGCGCCCTGCAAAGAGAGCGCGGTCATCTCGTCCGTCAGCTCCGTCACGCGGAAATCGCCCGCGAGCGTGAAGCGGCTCAGCGTCTTGAGCACAACCTCGCGCGTCGCTGCCTCCGTGTCGAAGAGAAAACCCTCCGTCACATGCAGCACGCGCACGTGCGCCAGCAGACGCCCCTGCGCGTTCGGGAAAGCGGCCTGCATCCACGCGCCTGCGCCGAGCGCCTTCACGTCGTTCGTGATCAGGCCGTTCAGAAACTGCACGGCCTCCGAGCCGCTGACCAGCACGCGCCCGCGCGCGCCGAGGTCAAGCAGCCCCGCGCCGCCCTCGCGTACGGCAGCGTATTCAAGCAAAGCCTCGCGCCCGATTCCCACTTGCTCTGAAACTCCGGACATAAATGAATTTCTATCCCGCCTTCTCTGTCTTGGCCGGTGCGTTCAGCTTTTCCAGCTCGGCGCGCAGGGCGTCGTAATCGGCCTTGTCTCCGGCTTTGAAAGCGAGGTTGACGTAGCGCACGACGCCGTCTTTGTCGATGAGGTAGATCGTGCGCTTGTTGAAGCCTCTGTCCTCCATGTAGCTGTCATAGAGGCGCGCGATCTTGTGGTCGTGGTCGGAGAGCAGCGGGAATTGCAGCTTGTGGAACTTGGCCCACTCCTGATGCGAGAAGACGTAGTCGCCGCTGATGCCGAGCACGGTCGCGTTCAGCTTGCCCAGTTCCATGAACGTGTCGCGCAGCGTGCAGACCTCTTTCGTGCAGCCGCCGGACCAGTCCGCCGGATAGAAGGCCAGGATGACGTTCTTCCCGCGCAGGGATGAGAGCGACATATACTCCTTAGGGTCGAGCACGAGCTTCTCCTGCGTCGCGTAGGGGAGACTGAAATCCGGCGCGGCCTCGCCGACCTTAGGAGCGGCGGGAGCGGCGCTCGTCTTCGTCTCGTTGCGCGCGAAGGCGGCCGTCGCAAAGACGAGCGCCACGACGAAAAATATGCTGAATGTCTGATGACGTACTTTCATCTTTCAACCTCTCTCTGTAATCAAACTGATAAGTTGTTCCGGCATTTTACGCATCATACTCAATGGCATGAGACGCAGCAAGCTAGACCGCGCTCAGGAAGCTCACGCCAAGGCGCTGGTGACGCAAAGAAAACAGTTAAGCTTTTCCTTTGCGTCTTTGCGCCTTTGCGTGAGCTATACTTTCCGAAAATTCGGAAAGCCGAAAACAGTCGCGCGGCTGAAACCCGGCGCGCACGCGGCGCGTACCAGACTCGTTGAGGTACAATCTTTCCTTCCCGATTCATCAAAGCCAGAGGAGATGCAAAAGTTGAAACAGGCACGAATTCTATCGCTCATTTCACTCTTCCTGATCGTTGCGCTCGCGTGTCCGCTGACGTTCGGACAGAAGCCCAGGGCGCGTGCGGCCGCCAAACCTGAGACCGGCTCGCTGGTCGAGCGCGTCGGCGCGACCGGCTTTATACAGGTCGAGGCAGACAGCTTCCGCGACCTCTCGCCGCGCCAGCAGGCGCTGGCCTACTGGCTCAGCCGCGCTTCAATCGCCATCGACCCGATCATCTACGACCAGTTCTCGCGCTTCGGCCTGCGGCAGAAACG
>JAFBAJ010000224.1 GCA_019247865.1 Acidobacteriota bacterium | reverse complement strand
GCTGGGTCGGCGTGCTCGGCGGCGCGTCAAAGCTGACCGGGGTCAAGAAGCTCGAAGGCAGAAAGATCAAGGAGTTCGGCTACATCGAAACCGAAGAGGCGCAGCCGCTCATCCGCCTGGCGTGCATGGCGCGCGCGACCGGAGCCGTCTCCATCGTCATTCCGCCCTGGAACGGCGTCTTCGGAAAATACCTGAAGGAGCAGGAAGCAGCCGACACTCAGACCGACACTCTTGCCGATGAAGCGAGCGAGACGCTTTCCCACAACGGCGTTGCCAACTGAGCCGCGAGAAAAGAGGCGCGCCGAGACGAGCAGCAGCGCGACGAATTTCTCATCGCCGCTGATGCTCGTGCTGGCGGCGGCGATCCTGTGGAGCACGGGCGGCCTCTTTATCAAGTGGACGACGCTCTCGGCCTATGAGCTTTCGTTCTGGCGTTCGCTGCTCGCGGCGCTGACGGTCGCCATCTTCACGCGGCGCGAAGGCTTCGGCCTCAACGGCATCACGGTCATCACTTCGATCCTGTATGCGGCGCTGCTGCTGCTCTTCGTCGTCGCCACCAAGCTCACGACCGCCGCCAACGCGATCTTCCTGCAATACACCGCGCCGATCTACGTGCTCGTCCTCGAACCGCTCTTCTACAAAGAGAAGTTCCGGCAGCGAGACCTCTTCACGGTCATCGCGTGCATCGCCGGGATGTCGCTCTTCTTTGTCGGCAAGCTGCGGCCGCAGGATGTGAGCGGCAACCTGACGGCGCTGGCCTCCGGGCTCTGCTTCGCGTTCTACGTTCTGCTCCTGCGCCACACGCGCTCGCAGGCGGTCAACCGCGCCTCCTCGGTCATCTACGGCAACCTGCTGCTGGTCATCGTACTGGCCCCGGCGGGCTTCGCGGCCGTTCAGAAGATGACGGCGCATGATGTCATCGCCGTCTCGTACTTAGGCATCGTGCAGATCGGCGTCGCGTACACGCTCTTCACTTTGGGGATGGCGCGCGGCGTGCGCTCGCTCGACGCAGGCATCGTCGGCTATATCGAGCCGATCCTGAATCCGGTGTGGGTCTTTCTCCTGCTCGGCGAGCAGCCTTCGCGCTGGGCGCTCATCGGCGGCGCGATCATCATCGCCGCCGTCATCGCTCACACAGTCGCGGGCGCGCGCCCTTCCATCCACGATTCCGGCAAATTGCCATGAGCGGCGCGATGGATTCGCACAATACAAGTCCACAATGAGATTGCGCCTACAGTCTATACCGGAAAGAGCGCTCTTTTGCGGTTGGCATGAGCTTTGCGAACGCGCCTCATGTGAAAGCTTTTGACGGATGAAAGATGGAGGCAGTCATGTCCAGCGACAGATGCAAAGTCTGCGGAGAGCCTTACCGGAACCTGTTGAGGATCTGCGAGCGTTGCCGCTCCGTCGAGCCTGCGCCCTTAGCTTCCGAGGCTGCTGCCGAAGAGCTGCGCAAGATATATTTGTGGGAGCACGTCCGGCATCCGCGCCTCCTGGCGGCGGCCTGGTTCGCGGTCGCGGGAGCAATGCCCGGCGTCCTGCTCCTGCTCGTCGTCACACTCAACAATAGTCTGGGGGCGAGCGTCTGGCTCGCTTATCTGGGGTTGTGGCTGTCGACGGCGGCGATGGCGGCCTTTTACGGCGGCACGTGCGGCGCGAAGATTCTGGACCCGCTCTATATCGGCACGGGCGGACAGGCTTTCTGGCAGGGCTGTGCCGTCGCCTTCCTGTCCTTCGTCACCTTCGGCTTTCTGCTCTCGATCTTTTCGAGCCTGCAAGCCTTCTCGTTCAATTTTTTCACGGCGTTCCTGCTCTTTATGTTCTTCGGCGGGATTCTCGTCGGCTGGGCGGTGATGCTGGTGGGCGGGCTGGCCGGGTGGCTGCTCTTTAAGCGGTATCGTTGCGGCTAGAGCATCCACGTGTCGCGGCTGGCGAAGTAAGCGGGCGCGCCGGTCGGATGAGTCCTGCGAAACTCTTTGAAGCGCGCGACGAGCTGCTGGTATCTGCGCTCGGAAGATTTTAAGCGCGTGTGCGGCATCTCGCGCAGGTGGTTCTCGACCTTCCAGAGATTGTTGGGCGAGAAGCGCCAGTCGTAACGGCCCAGCTCGTAAAGATTGGTCAGGCCGTAGCCGACGAGTCGCGCCGTCAGATCAACGTAAGGATCGAAGTAGCTCCACGCGAGCGCGCGCAAAGTATGAAAGACCGGCTTGCGTCCATGCAGGCCGATGTCGCGCGAGCGTGCGACAGCGCCCCACAATCCCTTGTGCCGGAAGACGAAGATCACATGATCGAGCAGGTCTTTTGATTCGAGACTGACGATCAGCGGCGGATAGCCGTGCTGCTCCAGCATCACCGCTGCCGAGAGCGCCGCCTCCATGCAATGCGCCTCGCCGCGCCGCACGACCTCACGAAAGGAGCGTTGCGACGCGCCCTCGCGCTCCCAGTTGTAAGGCAGCGTGCTCAGAAATCGCTGCACCTGCCGGGGCGTGCGATGCGCCGCGATCAACTCCAACTCTTTTCCGGTAAATGCCGTCCGATCCGGCTTCGTCTCAGACATGATCTTTAAGGTTTAAGAACGGGATGATCGAGCCGATGCCGAGCTGTTTGTGCAGCCACGCGGCGCGGTCTAGGAGCGCCTGCGGGTCGTTCAACTCGTGCCCTGTGTCATACCACTTGCTGAGCTTAGGTTCGCTCGCCGCGCGTGCATAGCGTTGCATCGCCGCTTCATTGAAATACTGCTCGAAGTTCGAGAACTGAAAGAGCAGCAGAGTCGGCGCGGCGTGGGGCACGTAGTTGATGGCGTCAAGCGCGCTCACGGTTTTGAAAAACCTGTCCAGCTCAGATCGAGCGGGAGCTTTTGATCGTACTCGAAGAGCTTGCGCAGCTCGCCGATGGGAGCGACGGTCTGCGCCATCGACGCCCCGCCGGAGGCGAGCGACAACAGCAGCAGCCACAGCAGCTTTCTCATCCGGCACCTCACTTTTCCACTTCGCGCTTCCGGCAAAGAACGGAGGGCACAGAGGAAGAGAATCAAACTCTGTCTTCCTCTGTGCCCTCTGTGCTGAACCGAGAGTTAACCCGGTGGTCTTACTGGTCGCCGGTTGCGCCGAAGACGACCGTTCTTTGCGTCTGCGAGGCGCTCTGGAAGATGTTCCAGGTCAGGACTCCGCCGCTCGACACACGCGCCACGAAGTCAGTCTTCCCGTCGCCGTCATAATCGCCGAAGAGGGCGGTCGAGCCGGTGCCGCTCGCGCCCCATGCCAGCGTGTACGGCTGACCATCCGAGCTGCGCTGTATGAAGTGGACTCTCTGGCCGCTGACCGTGCGGTTGACCGCCACGTCCTGCTTGCCGTCTCCGTCCACGTCAATCTTAGCGAAGAAGAAGACGCCGTCGGTTGAAGCGCCCCAGATCACGGCGCGGAGCGTGTTGGTCGCGCTCTGGCGAATGTAGAAGACGCGGTTCGAGCCTTCCACGCGGACGGCGGTCAAATCCGTGATGCCGTCGCCGTCATAGTCGCCGACGCACGGGAAATCGCTCGTGGCAGCCACGCCGGTCGCGGCTCCCCACTGCTCGAAGCGCTGCTGTCCGTTCGAGCTTTGAATGATATTCCAGACGCCGGTCGTGCGCCGGAAAGTGGCGATGTCCTCTATCCCATCACCGTCATAATCGCCGGGGGCGAGCGAATCTGAGGCCGCTGCGTTGAAATCTCCCCAGACGACTGTGCGCACGGTGTTGGTGGCGGATTGCAGGATCGACCAGACCGCATGACCGGTCGCGTCCAGCTTGATGATGAGCGCGTCGGCGCGACCGTCGCCGTCGAAGTCGGCGGTGTTATTGAGAAAGTTGTCTCCCGTGCCGGAGCCGAACAAGTCTGCTTCCAGCGTGTTGGTCAGGCTGCGCAGGATATAGAACGTGTTGGCGCTCTGCCGAAAGACGGTGATGTCCGAGCGTCCGTCTCCGTCAAAGTCTGAGACGCCGCTGAAGGAAGCTTGCTTCAACTGCCCGCGAATCTCGCCGCCGGGAAAGTTGGTGGTGTGCAGGTTGATGTAGAAGAGATGCGCACGCATCGAGGCCACCTGCGTCGGCGTGATGGCGAGCGGCCCCAATGTGAACGTGCCGGAGGTGCCGCCCGTCGCACCAAAGTTGATTAAGACCGCGGCGTTCGCGCCCGGCGCGGCATTGCCGTGAATGTGGTCTGCCTGCAAGGCAGACGTTAAGCCCTGATAGGTGCAGGTGACGTTGATCGAAGTTTCAGCCGCATTGAGCGTCACGACGCACGAGCCCGAGCCGGTCGAAGCTGTGGACGGGACTTCCTGCGACGGGTCCAAGTGAGCGGTAAATTTTTGTTGCGCCATCGCGGAGCAGCTCAAAAGCGCCACTGCCGCGAGCGACAGAAATCCTAAGAAAAACCTTCTTCGCATCTGTGTAGAGACTCCTTCCTGTGGAAACCGGTGGACGGAAAGCGCTTCGCGGGGGGAACTATGCGCATCCAAATTTTAGTTTAGAAAATTTCAGACCGTTGATGTGAGGCATTGTGCTGAAATCAGCACCGGATGTCAAAGTTTTTCTGGCGCGCCGCCGGAGGAGTGCGTCAGGCGCGCTGCCTGAAAAGCCGCACGCTGAGCCCTGCGATGAGGGCGCAGAGGCCGACGTAAAAGAGCGCCCGCCCGACCTTCAGCGCGTTCGCGGACTCGCCGTTTAAAGCGATCAGGATATACACGATCATGCACACCACCCCGACCGCCATCAAAACCCGACCCACACCCCTGAATCTCATCCTTCACCCCTTGAGGTCTGATTGAATAATACTCAGCATAGGCGAAAGACAAGGAAAAAGCGAGCCCCTGAAATTGGTAGTGGGTCAGTTTCAAAAACAATTTCACGCCAAGGCGCTGGTGACGCAAAGGAAGAACTCAATCGCTTTCTTTGCGTCACCAGCGCCTTGGCGTGAGATTCTTTAATTGCCCTCTTCGTTAAGCCACTCTTCGTACGCCTTGAAGTTGAAGGGACGGCCCAGGAAATCCGAGACGAGCGTGGCCGCGGGAGCGGAGCCGCCACGCGCGAGGACTTTGGTGCGATAGCGCGCCGCCGCGCCGCCCGGAGCCAGCAGGTTCGACTTGTCGAACTGGCTGAACATGTCTTTGGCGATGACCAGCGACCACATGTATGTGTAGTAGACCGCAGAGTAGCCGTCCAGATGACCGAAGGCCGTCTGGAAGTGCGTGTCGTCGACGAACGGGAAAGGCTCGTACTGCTGCTGGAGGTCTTTGACCATCGTGTCGGTGTTGACCGTCTTGGGGTCGCGGTCGTAGATCGAGAGCGAGAGCTTGGCGTAGACCATCTGGCGGCGCACGCCGAGGGCTTTGCCGAACTCGCTCGCGCGCTTCATCTGCTTGACCAGCTCGGCCGGAATCGGCTCGCCCGTCTTGTAGTGCTTCGCAAAGCTGGCGAGCACTTTCGGGTCCCAGGTCCATTCTTCGAGCATCTGCGACGGAGCCTCCACGAAATCGCGCTCGGTGCTGATGCCCGCGACGCCGATCCAGGGCTGGCGGCCCGCCAGCAGTTCGTGCACCAGGTGGCCGAACTCGTGGAAGAAGGTGATGACATCATCGTGCTCCATCAGGCCGGGGTCGCCAGCCTCGCCGCCCGGCAGGTTGCAGACCAAAGTGGCCTCCGGAATCTGCCGCCCCTGCACGCCCGTGCGGACGACGAACTCCGCCGCGTGCTTGTACTTGTTCTCGCGCGGGTGCATGTCCAGATAGAGGCGGCCGACGAGCTTGCCGTTCTCGAACATCTCCCAGCACTCAACGTCCGGAGCCCAGACCGGAGCGTTCGTCACCTGCTTAAAGGTCACGCCGAAGAGCTTGCTCGTCACATCGAGCACGCCCTTCTTGACGTTCACGTAAGAGAAGTACGGGCGCACCTGCTGCGAATCGAAGTTGTACTCCGAGCGGCGCAGCAGCTCCGACCAGTAGCTCTTCTCCCAAGAGTTGATGACGGTCGCGCCCGGCACGTCCTGCTGCTTGCGCCGGAGCAGGGCCGCGTACTCGCGCTTCGCCTTCGCGTCCGAGGCCGCGACGATCTTGTCTATGAAGTCCGAGGCGTTCTTCGCATTGCCGACCATCTTGTTGGCCGTGATGTAGTCGGCCCAGTTCGTGTAGCCGAGCAGGTTCGCCAGCTCGTGACGACGCGCGATCAGACGATTGAGCACGTCTATGTTCATCGGATACGCGCGATTGTTATAAGCCCTGTACATGCGCTGGCGAAGGTCTTCGTTCTTAGCGTAGGTGAAGACCGGGAGCGAGTCCGGGTAATCGGTCGTCAGCGTGATGACGCCGTTCGCGTCCGGCTTGTGGCGCGCGATGTAATCCTGCGGCAAGCCTTCCAGCTCGGAGACGTTGTTGACCGTCACCTTGCGCACGTCCCCGCGAATGTTCTTGTCGAACTCCTGACCGATCAGCACCAGCTCGTCGCTCAGGGCGGCGATGCGCGCGCGCGTCGCTTCGTCCTTGTCCACGCCCGCCAGGCGAAACTCGCGCAAGGTCTTCTCGACGTAGTAACGCGTCACGGCGTCGGCCTGCTTCACATCGAGCGCGGCCAGCGCGTCGTACACGGCGCGGTTCAGAGAGAGCGCGGTGCCGAAGGACGAGACCTTCTGCGTGATGCGCTCGGCGGCTTCGCGGACGGCCTTGTCGGGATGCACGACCGACATCAATCCGGCCTGCGAGCCCGCCGCGTCGAGGTGAATCAGAATCTCGTCATACGTCTTGAGCGTGTTCTCGATGGTGCGCTTGCCCTTGACTGCGACCAGGCGGTCGAGCGCGGCCTGCGCCTGCCCGATGCGGTCGTTGAGGTTCTTCTCGAACGTCGCCGCGTCCGGCGTGCCGGTCCAGAACGGAGCATCATCCGATTTTTTGGAAGAGCGGCTGTAACCCGTGACGGCCGACAGCGTGACGACCGTGATGAGCATTAAAAGCGTGTAAATTCGCATGGAATCGAGCATCCTTTTCAGCTTAGTTTTTATCAACTGCGGAGGGAAAGAGCGATGACATTGTAAGACGCACTAATACACGTAAAAGTGGCTTCTGTAAACGGAAAAATACGTCAAAAAGGGGCTCCGAAATTTAACATTCATCTGCTGTCGCTTCGTGGACGCTTTACGTCGCTTCGCGTACAGACAGCCCGAAAATTTTCCTTTGCGTCTTTGCGCCCTGGCGTGAGATTCTTTAACCGCATGCTGCATATCGGCGCTGGAACCAGGTTCAGCCACTACGAGATTCGCTCGCAGCTCGGCGCGGGCGGGATGGGCGAGGTCTATCTGGCCGAGGACACGCGCCTGCGCCGCGCGGTCGCCATCAAGTTCATCACGCGCCACAAGGAGATTTCGCCCGCCGCCGAAAAACGCTTCCTGCGCGAAGCGCGCGCCGCCTCGCAGCTCAACCATCCGAACATCATCACCATCTACGAAGCCGGCGAGACGGACAATCACGCCTACATCGTGATGGAGTACGTCGAGGGACAATCTCTGCGCGAGCTGATCCTGGGCTGCGATCTGAAGCCGCAGACGACGCTCGACATCGCGCTGCAGATCTCGGACGCGCTGATGGAAGCGCACGAGCACAATGTCATCCATCGCGACATCAAGCCGGAAAATATCCTGTTCACAGAGCGCGGGCGCATCAAGGTGCTGGACTTCGGCCTGGCGCGCAACTTCAGCTCGCTGGTCACGGATCAGGACGGGCCGACGGTGGTGGACAGTCTGACCGATTCGGGCGCGATCGTCGGCACGCTGCCTTACATGTCGCCCGAACAGCTGCGCCGCGAGCCGCTCGACCGTCGCTCGGACATCTTCTCGTTCGGCATCGTGCTCTTCGAGATGCTGACCGGCGTGCATCCGTTCAAGGGGCACAACGCGTTCGAGATCGCGTCGCTGATCCTCAATCGCGAAGAGGTCCGCACGGACTGCTTCGCGCCGGACGTGCCGCCGAGCGTGAGGGCTTTGATCGCGCGCGTGCTGGCGAAGGACCGCGACCGCCGCTTTCAAACCTTCGCGGAGGTCAGGCGCGAGCTGGAGACTGTGCTCGGCGATGTCCTGCGCGGCGATGTCGGGTTGGAGAGCTTCATGCCTGCGCTCAGGCAGGCGCGTCCGCTCTCGGGCGTCAATTTCAGAAACTCGCAGTTCACGACCATCGCCACGCCCGCTGCTCCCGCCGCGCCGCCGACGGTGCTCGTGCTGCCGCTCGAAGCCGTCGGCTCAAGCCCTGAGACCTCGTTCATCGGCATCGGCCTCGCCTATTCGATCACGACCGGGCTGGCGAAGATACGCGACCTCTCAGTCCTCTCGAAGTCCGCGAGCGCGGGGCGCGGGGCGCAGGCCGAGAGCGATACGCGCGCCTATGCGCGCAGCCTCGGCGCGAACATTCTGCTCGAAGGCGAAGTCATGCGCTCCGGCCAATCTTTGCGCGTCATGGTGCGCCTCAGCGATGTCGAGAGCGGGCGCGTCATCTGGGGCGATCAATATTCGGGCGACGAATCGGAGCTCTTCAAGATACAGGACACGGTCTGCGAATCAATCGCGTCGGCGCTGCGCGTGCGCGTCTCGACGGACGTGCGCGACCGGCTGGCAGAGCCCGCCGCCCCGCTCAACATCGAAGCCTTCGAGCTCTACTCGAAGGGGCGCGCCTTCATCGAGCGCTATGACATCGAAGAGAACATAGACTTCGCCGTGCAGCTCTTCGAGGAATCGCTCAAGCTGGATGAGGAGTTCGCGCTGGCCTACGCCGGATTGAGCGAGGCCTACTGGCGCAAGTACCAGGCGACGCGCGAGCAGGCGTGGGTCGCGCGGGCCATCGCGGCGGGCGACCGCGCGCTCGTGCTCGACCCAAGACAGGCGCAGGTGCATGTCTCGCTCGGCATCGTCTACTACGGCACGGGCAAGACCGAGCAGGCCATCGAAGAGTTCAAGAGCGCGATAGACTTGCAGCCGGTGAGCGATGTCGCTTATAGCTGGCTCGGCCACTGCTACACGCGGCAGGGCCTGGTCGAAGAGGCCGTGGCCTCCTATCGCAAAGCCATCGAGCTGCGCCCGGGCTACTGGGAGAACTACAATCGCCTCGGCATCTGCTACTACAGCTTCGGCCGTTATCAGGATGCCATCGAACAGTTCCGGCGTGTGATTACGATTCAGCCGGACAACCACGACGGCTACAACAATCTGGGAGGACTCTACTGTCTGCTCGGTCGTTACGATGACGCCGTCGCCATGCACCTCAAGGCGATCAGGATTCATCCGGCGGGAACGCTCTATTCAAATCTGGGGACGGACTATTTTTATCTCGAACGATACGCGGAGGCGGCGGAGGCTTACGAGAAAGCGATTGAGCTCAAGCCCGGCAATGACATCTATCATCGCAACCTGGGCGATGCCTATCTGAGGCTCGACAAAAAGGCGGAGGCGCAGGAGCAGTTCGAGCAGGCGCGGCAACTGATCGCGCAGCAACTGACGGTGGAAGCCAACAACGCGCCGGCGCTCGGCCGCCTGGCGATCTATCAGGCCAAGCTGGGAGAGCGGGAGGAGGCCAGCTCAAGCATCGAGCGGGCGCTCGCGCTTGAGCCGCGCAACACGACGTTGATGTATCAGGCGACGGCCGTCTACGCGCTGACCGGAGACAACGTGCGGGCGATGGGCTACCTGGGCCGCGCCCTCGAACATGGCTACAGTCTGGCCGAGGCCGCCTGCGATCCAGACTTAGAGCCCCTGCGAGACACGTCCGAATACCAGTCTCTCATCAGCCTGCATAGCCAGACCGGCGGCGTGTGAGGGGCAGTTCTTACTTGGTCGGCGGCGATGGCTGTAAATTCACGCGTCCGCCGGAGATTTCGACCTGCGGGTCTGCCACAATCGACTCCCTTGTGGTCTTGATATTAACGGTGTAGTCATAAGTGGTCGTATTAGCAACCTCTTTAGCCTTCTTCATCACCGCTTCACCGGAAAAGCCGCTCGCCACGTTATTGATCGTGAACTTTTTCAAATTGTCATCGAAGGGGGCGTTCGCGCCAAAATCTATATCGACCGTCTGGACATCCTCGCCCTCGTCGAGATCGTTGTAGAGGATAAAGTGAATCTTATGCCTTTTATGCGTGATTCTGATTAACTTGGGGCGCAACTCGGCATGCAGCTTATCGTCTTTATCCCTGTACACAATAATTGAGACCCAGCGGTCATCTTTGTCGCCTCTGGTTCCCGGAGTGTCGGTGGTGCTGGACGCGCACGCCAAAGCCAGGACCACGGAGAGCAGCAACAGGCCGAAAGCAAACTTTCTCATATACGTATCCTTCCCTGTGCGAATCCGCACGTGCTGTAATGAAAGCCGTAAAATAATTGTTCGTGGCCGGACCGGTTTACTTGGCGATATCGCCGCCGGAGATTTCGACCTGCGGGTCCAGCGTCAACGTGTCGTTCAGACCTTTGATCTTGACCCTGATGGTGTACTTGTAGACTCCCATCATCATGGCTTTGCCGGTCTCTGTGCTGTTGACGCTGCC
>JAFBAJ010000148.1 GCA_019247865.1 Acidobacteriota bacterium | reverse complement strand
AGAGACGCAGAGTTCGCGCAGAGAGGGCGCAGAGGCAATCATTCAACCCTCTGCGTTTCCTCTGCGATTTCTCCGCGCCTCTGCGGTAAAGCCGTTTTTCACGCCACTGGCCGCCGCCTCTATCCGCCGTTGACAGCAATCTCTCCGCCCTTCGCTGCAAAACCGCATCCGGCGAGCGCAAACGCGCGTATGCTCCCGCAGCAGAAGGCGCTCGCAAAATCTCTCTGCCGTTATTCATCTTCAGAGCGCTCAATTCTTTTTGATGAGGAGAAAATTCTATGAGGAGCTTCAAACTGAGATTCATCCCGCTGCTGCTGGCCGCCATCATGTGCCTGGGCCAGATCGTGTTGGCGCAGGCGGACCAGGCCGCGTCGAACGCTCGGCCGCAGTCGCCGACCGTCGAACGCAATCTGGCGATCCTGCTCTTTGACGGCGTGCAGATCATTGATTACACCGGCCCTTATGAAACCTTCGGCCATGCTTTTAAGAAGGACGGTTCAGCCATACACATCTACACGGTCGGAGAGAAGGGGAGCGCCATCACGACCTCGATGGGCATGAGCGTCAATCCCACCTACAGCATCGAGAACGCGCCGCAGCCGGACATTCTGGTGCTCCCGGGCGGCAACGGCGTCTGGCCGCAGCTCGATAAGCCGAACGTGATGAAGTGGGTCGAGGAGACTGCCAACAAAGCCGAAGTCGTGCTGTCGGTCTGCAACGGCGCGTTTTTTCTGGCGAAGGCGGGACTGCTCGACGGGCTTCAGGCGACGACCACCTTTAGCCTCATCGCCAGGCTGAAAGAGGCCGCGCCCAAAGCGCACGTCGTGGACAATGTGCGTTACGTCGACAATGGAAAGTTCATCACGACGGCCGGGCTCTCTTCCGGCATTGAAGGCTCGCTGCATCTCACCGAAAAACTTTACGGCAAGGGCATGGCGCAGATGTCCGCCGTCGGGATGGAATATAACTGGCAGCCGGACTCCACCTACGTCCGCGCCGCGCTGGCCGAAAGATACATGCCGTTCAAGTACGAATACAGAGTCATCGAAGACGGCTGGCAGCCCGTCCTGCGAGAGGGAAATCCAGATCGCTGGGAGAACAAGTGGATCGTGCCCGCCGAGTCCGCCATCAAATTTCTCGAAAGCATCAATACCATCATCGCCGAGAACAAAGAGTACGGCGGCCTGGCCTCCGTCAAATGGAACAGGCTCGCGACCGACTCTGCGAAGAGCGCGACGCAGAGCCGCTGGCAGTTCACGGATGAGAAGGGCCGCGTCTGGAACGGAACCGCGCTGGTCGAGCCAGTGACGGGCGAACAGCAGCGCTTCATGTTCACGGTCAGGATCGCACGCGCTTCGTCAAGCAAGTAGCGAATAAATTTTTTTGGAGAAGGAGAGAAATCATGAAAAGAGTTCACCTCTTAATGTTCGCGCTGATGCTGGCGGTGCTCATCTGCCTGGGCCAACCCGCACGCGCACAGGCCGACAAGGCCGCCCCCAAAGCTCAGGCGGAAGAGCCGAAACCCGCCGCACGCAATCTGGCGATCCTCATCTTCGACGGCGTGCAGATCATCGACTACACCGGCCCCTTCGAGACCTTCGGCCACGTCTACAGCGCCGACGGCCCGGCCTTCAACATCTACACCGTGTCGGAGAAGACGAGCCCCATCACGACCGCCATGGGCATGAGCGTCAATCCTAAGTACAGCTTTGAGAACGCGCCCTCGCCGGACATCCTGCTCGTTCCGGGAGGCGGCGTTGATGGACAACTGGAAAGCCCGACCGTCATCAAGTGGGTGCAGGAAACTGCTGGTAAGGCTGAGCTGGTGATGTCCGTTTGCAACGGAGCCTTCATTCTCGCCAGAGCCGGTCTGCTCGACGGCCTCGAAGCGACGACCACCGCCAACCTGATCCCGCTCTTCCGGCAGGCCGCGCCCAGGACGCGCGTCGTGGACGACCGGCGCTTTGTGGATAACGGAAAATTCATCACGACGGCCGGGCTCTCTTCCGGCATCGACGGAGCCTTGCACGTCATCGAGCGGCTCTACGGCAAAGGCACCGCGCAGATGGCCGCGCTCGGCATGGAATACAACTGGGACCCGGAATCGAAGTACGCGCGCGCCGCACTGGCCGACAAGTACATGCAGTTCAACTACGAGGTCAAAGTCAGCAAGGGCGGCTGGCGTCCGCTCAGTCGAGAGGGCGGGCGCGACGAGTGGGAGAACAAGTGGTCTGTCACGACCGATGCTTCGGCGGCTGAGATCATGGAGAGCGTCAACAGCGCCATCGCCGGGAACAAATCCTACAATAAGTCCACCATCAAGTGGACGCGTGTGGAGGCCGTTGCGAACCGGAATAATCTGCAGAGCCAGTGGCGCTTCACTGATGAAAAGGGCGCGACGTGGAACGGCCTCGCGCGCGTCGAACCCGTGTCGGGAGAGCGCAACCGCTACCTGCTCTCCGTCCGCATCACACGCGGCGACGCGAACGCCGGCTTGCCTGCAAAGTAGAAAAAACGGAGGTTCACGCCAAGGCGCAAAGGCGCAAAGAAAACAATTTGTCTTCCTTTGCATCTTTGCGCCTTGGCGTGAGATTTCTTCCGGATGGAGATACCACAATGCTCACCAAATTCAGACGGATCGCGCTCCCGATATTGATGTTGTCGATGCTCTGCGCGCTTAGCCCGAATAGCAACGGGCAGCGCGGCGCGCGCTTGACGCCGACCGCCATCGAGCAGCCTGCGCTGGTGCAGCGTTACCAGCAACTGATCGCGCCCGCTTCGCTCGCTTCGCGCCTCTACTTTCTGGCCTCCGATCTTTTCGAGGGCCGCGAGACGACGACGCGCGGGCAGAAGCTCGCCGCGTTGTATCTGGCCTCGCAGTATCGCGCGCTCGGCCTCGCGCCCAAAGGGACTGTCAAAGCCGACGGCCCGCTCTCGCCTGCCGCCTACCTGCAACGCTTCCCGCTCTATCGCCTCGCGCCCACAGCGACGCAGCTCGAAGTGCTGAACGGCGAGAGCCGTGTGGCCTCAAGCTCGTTCTCGGCCGAGACGCATGATGATTTGTCCTACTTCATGTACGGCAACAAGACTTCTGTGAGCGGCGGCGTGGTCTTCGCAGGCTACGGCATCGCGGACGATCAGCTCGGCTACAACGATTACGCTGCGCTGGCCGCGAAGGGCATCTCGATCAACGGCAAGTGGGTCATGCGCCTGGCCGACGAGCCGCTGTCGGACGCGAAGACCAGCCTCCTGCCGACGGCGAATCACCAGCTCTCAAACTGGACGACGAAATTAAGGAAGAAGATCGCGTTGCTGGCCGCAGGCAAGCCCGCCGGAATTCTCGAAGTGAAACTGGCGAGCCCGCTCGTGACGAACACCTTCGAAGAGCTGGCTGCCGCCGCCTCTCGCAACGCGCGTCGCGTCGGC